>JBOHNV010000035.1:0-2111 GCA_050730895.1 Candidatus Microsaccharimonas sp. | reverse complement strand
TATTCGTGGCTTCGACCTTCCGGGGTATGTGAATAAAAATACGTTAGTGATTGCGAGTAGTTACTCGGGTAATACCGAAGAAACACTCTCTGCGCTTGAACAGGCCGAGAAAAAAGGTGCTCAGGTAGGTATTTTAGCTTCAGGCGGAAAGCTTATTGACGCCGCGACGACGTATGATATTGCGCACGTGCCGCTTCCATCTGGCGTGCAGCCGCGTATGGCGATGATCTATAACCTTCGCGCCTTGTTTGCATTGCTTTGTACCTTTGGCGTTGTAGAAAAAACATGGCTTGAAGAACTCGGCGATTTATCGAACTGGCTAGAAGACGAAACATCGAGATGGTCAGTCGAAGTTCCAACCGAACATAACCTTGCTAAGCAGCTTGCGCTCGAATCGGTAGGGAAGATTCCGGTTTTCTACGGCGGCCCATTAACCGCGCCGCTTGCCTATAAGTGGAAAATTAGCTGGAACGAAACCGCTAAGAATGTTGCGTTTTGCAACGAGTACCCTGAGTTTAACCACAACGAGTTCATGGGGTGGGCCTCACACCCGGTTGAAAAGCCATTTGCAGTATTTGACCTGATAAGCCCGCTTGACTCGCCACGCATCGTGCAGAGGTTTGAGTTAAGTGATAGGCTGCTCAGCGGCAAGCGTCCGCACGCCTACACAGTTGAACTAAAAGGCGAAACGTTGCTTGCCCAACTATTATGGGGATCAATTTTGGCTGACTTTGCGAGTACATATACGGCAATCCTGAATCAGGTTGACCCAACACCGGTTGTGTTAATCGAAAAGCTCAAAAAAGAGCTTGCTGATAATCCGAGATAGTATTAGTTGCTACTACTCGTATTGTCGCAACGCCGAAATCGGGTCTTTTCGTGAGGCTTTAACCGCCGGGTATACACCAAACAAGGTGCCGATTACGACTGAAACAGTAAGGGCAATACCAACGATTTCCCATGTAAAGAGTGGGTCGAAGGTGAGAAAGGTACTAATGGCAAAGGCTGAAATGTAGCCAAGAATGTAGCCTGTAATACCGCCGAAAAAGCTGAGCGCGAGTGATTCTATGAGGAACTGCGCCACGATATCGAAGTTTGAAGCACCAAGCGCTTTTCGAATGCCAATTTCGCGCGTTCGTTCAGCAACGCTTACTAGCATAATATTCATAATCCCCACACCACCAACAACTAGTGATATCGCGGCAATGGCAATCGAGACACCGGCAATAGCGGTGAATATTCGACTGGTTGGCTGGGCAATTTTATCGCCAGACAGTACCGAGAAGTCGACCTCGCCGAGGTGGTTCGTAAGTAGCGTTTTGTTGATGGAAGCAATAGCGCTACTGAGGTGAGTAACCGAGTCGCTTTGTACATTTATTTGCTGAATATGTGACGCACCTTGGTTGAGTTTTTTGCCGCTTTCATAGTTCACAATGACCGCTTTGTCGAAATCAACATTATTGTAATTTACCGGGTCTTTCGCGCGTTTTAATACACCGATGACGGTAAATTGCTCACCCTTAATCTTTACCGTGTGCCCGATGGCATGCTCGGTTCCAAAAATATCGATAGAGAGTTGTGGCCCGATTACC
Source organism: Candidatus Microsaccharimonas sp. (assembly GCA_050730895.1). Lineage (GTDB taxonomy): Bacteria > Patescibacteriota > Saccharimonadia > Saccharimonadales > Saccharimonadaceae > Microsaccharimonas. The sequence goes on along the minus strand of JBOHNV010000035.1, from coordinate 519 downwards.
GCAGTGGAAGAATTAAGCGAAGGGTCAAGGAACTGCCCGTCAGCAACTTTGAGGTCGCTAATTGTAGCTAAGTCGGGTGTTGTGGCCACGATCGGCGTATTAGCAGGACCGGTGGTTTGCCCCGCAATGGCGCCGCGAATCACCATTAGTGGCGCTACGGCACTTACGTGAGGGATCTCTTGAATTGATGTAAGGTCGGCATCGGTCAGGGAGCTGGCACCAAATTGGCGGTCACTGGTTATATGCGAAAGCTCATCGGTCATATCTTCAGCGGCGACACCTGGACGAATGACGGCGATATTGCCACCTAGTGCATCAACCTGAGAGCTTACGATGTTTCGTGCCCCAGCGCTCAACGCTAATATTGTTGTAATGCTCGCAACACCAATCGTAACGCCAAGAATCGTCAATACACTGCGAAGTTGATTGCTTTTTATCGACTGACGAGCATTTTGGAGGTGATTGATAAGTAAGAAGCGCATTATTTAGCCCCTCTTTTCTTTTCAGTGGTCGTCGGTA
>JBOHNV010000034.1:0-3128 GCA_050730895.1 Candidatus Microsaccharimonas sp. | reverse complement strand
TTGCAATGTAAAGGGAAGTCCATACGGGGCCGAATATCCAGTTGGGTGGGGTAAGGAGCGGCTTGTCGAGGGTAGCGTACCAGGTTGGAATATTTGACGTTGTTGCGAGTGAGCCGATACCACCGGCAGCAAGTGAAGCAAGAATTGAACCGATAACAATCAGTATCTTCTTTATCATAGTTCCATTATACAATGAAGCTATGGTGAAATACATCACGAGGCGGAAAGCGAAAGGAGAGTATCAATACTTCTACGGCACGAAGCGTGTTACTGATGAGTCGGAAATTGAACGAATTAATAAACTCGCAATTCCTCCTGCGTGGGCCGATGTACGTATTTCGAGATCTCAATCGGCTAAAGTACAAGTGCAAGGTTACGATGCAAGTGGTCGTCAGCAGTCAATTTATCACCCCGAGTTTCGGCTACAGCAAGACGCACTAAAGTTTGATCGTATTCTACGTTTTGCTAAAAAGCTACCAACGCTTCGCGAGCAAATTGAAAAAGATCTTGCTCGTAAACGATTGGTAAAACAGAAGGTTATAGCATGCATCGTTACATTGATAGATGAGGCATATTTCCGAGTGGGTAATGATCGATATGCGACGGAGCATCAGACGTACGGTGTGACAACACTTCGATCGAAGCACGCCACGGTTAAGGGTTCTGTGGTGGTATTTGATTTCGTAGGAAAAAGCGGTAAGCAGCACCATAAGAAAATAAGCGATCCCAAGCTAGCGCGTATTATTAAGCAGCTCGATGAACTCCCGGGATATGAGATTTTTCGCTATCAAGACAATAAGGGAACTATGCATGACTTGCACGCCAGTGATGTGAATCGATATATAAAACAGCACATGGGTGAAGAGTTTACCGCCAAGGATTTTCGCACATGGGGTGGAACACTTTTGGCGACAAGCGCGATTATTCAAGATGAACTGAAGGCAGATGCCTCACAAAGGGCACGCAAGAAACAGCTCACCGCTATTGTGAAGCGCGTTGCAAAAAAGCTCGGAAATACACCAGCAATTGCTCGCGGTTCGTACATTGATCCGCGGGTTATTGAGGCGTACGAAGATGGGGTGTCTGTGCCGAAGCTCAAAAAGGCAATGACAACAATGCGCCCACGAAAATATTTAAGTGTTGACGAGCAGTGCGTATTGAAACTGTTACAGAAGTGATAAGAAGAACGCGAACGCCCACATTTTTCGTTGAAAAAAACAGAAAACTTGAACTTGCCAGGCAATAGGACTATGATTAAGTCAACAAAGACACACACGCGTGGGCTAAAAAGGGAACAAGTTCATTAATCACAGTAGGAGGGGTTTATGAAGCGATTGTACCAACTATTAGTAGGAGCGGCGGTGGCGATTCTTGTGCCAATGGCCGCGAGCGTGCCGGCAAGTGCGGCAAACACCTGTGAGGTAGGCTTTACGGGGCCGAATTCACAAAATATGTGTACGTCAGTAGAGACGTATAGCTGTTCGGTGACAAACCAAAACAATGTCATCATTACCAACTCAAGTAATCAGCAGGTGGCATCGGGATCGGTAACGGTCAGTGGTAACGGAGCAGGTGGAAATGGAACATCTGGTTCGGTAACAAATACTGACGGAACGACCTTTAGTGTAACGATTACAAATAGTAATCCAACCACCCAAGGATCAGGTACCTGTACGGCTACCGTCACAGTCCCGGCAACCGAAACGGAAGAAACGGTGACTCCAGCAAGTACCGAGAAGCCTAAAGCGCTTCCAGTAACGAGTGGTGACAAAACACTCGTTGGGCTCATGATCGCTTCTGGCATCGCCGCATTAATTGCAGGCGCGGCGGTTGCTGTTGCACTCTATCGCCGTTCACATATTCTATAGGAGAGATATGGCGAAAATTCGCACTAAAAAAACGGAGTACAGCACCTATGCGTACCTCGCGCTATTAAATACTAGCGTCGTCGTTATGGTAGCTGTACTTCTTGGTGCGATGTCGAAACCACAACAGGTACAGGCGCTAGCTGTAGAGCCGATTGGCTTTTCTTCGACGGTAACAGCACCAGATGTAGCGGTAGCTATTCCGGTGCAGCCAGTGACGGGCACGGCGCGTCGCGTGTCGGTGCCAAGCATCGGCATTGATAATAGTGTGCAGTCAGGGTCGTATGATGTCGATACGCACTCATGGGTTATTTCGAGTAGCAGTGCGTTTCACGCCGACACAACGGTACCCGTAAATAATACGAATGGATCAACACTCATTTATGGGCATGCCGAGTGGCCACTCTTTGGAAAGCTTCCTGAAGTACGCGAAGGTGCAGAGGCGTATGTGTACACAGAGGAAGGGCTTCGATTCTCGTATGTATTTGAGTCGAAACAACAAATTGACCCAAACGACGTGAGCGCACTGACGGCAACTGGCCCGCCTAAGCTCTTGCTCCTTACGTGCTCGGGTGCTTTTGATGCGTATAGAACATTAGTGGTATTTCAGTTAACCGGGGTTATGAGTGATGAGTGACGAGTGGCTGTTGGCGATAGGGTTTGGGGGAGTGCTGTTGCTCGCTCTTGATATTACGCGTCGAGCATTTATGGAGATGCAACGACTCGAATGGGAGCAGCGAATAAAGAGGGAAATGCGTCGCTTGCGAGCTCCAAAGCAGCCATGGGTGACGGTATTGTTATACGGTAAAGATGAAATTATTCTAGGTAAAACGCTCCGCCAGATTCAGCGCAATCGCTATGCACGGTATGACGTAACGCGAGTGAAAAAACACACTGCTGCAGGGTATCGAACTGCGTACCGCAAAAGCAAACGTGGTGAAATTATTTTATGCGTGCAAGCCGGCGACGAAATTGATACGCAGTGTATAAAAAGAGCGGTGGCAATACGAACACTTCAGTCGAACCAGCATAAGCAAGACAAACAGTCGTGGAGGGTACCAATTACAAGCCCTACGTTTTTTGAAAGCGGCATACGTGGTATTGCGCAACAACTGCGCTTCGTACTTTGGAGGCGACCAGCTTCAGTTGTGCTCGCCTTTACGCGCCAAGGGCTTCGTGCGCGGACGCAGGTACAAGCTCCAGCAAAAAATCCAGCACTTGGCCTGGTGTTGGCCGCGGTGTTTTTTATGGCCGTCGTTGCAA
>JBOHNV010000033.1:0-3308 GCA_050730895.1 Candidatus Microsaccharimonas sp. | reverse complement strand
AACGTACGCCGAGCGCCATACAGTGCTGCTTGCGACCTTAATTGTGCTCGGGATTCTTGCCGCGATTACCGCTTTTGTCGTGGTTGCCAACCTGGTACAGTAGATTTTTCTGTTTTAGTGTGCTAAAATAACCTCTGTTCGTCTGATTTTTCAGGCCGAAAGCACCTTCTAGTTACAAAGATAGTGCTCGTTGTTCTTAAGACAACGAGTTCTATCTCAAGATAACTTCCGCGCACAATAGTGCAAACAATGAGCACCCGTAGCTCAGCTGGATAGAGCGTCGGCTTGCGGAGCCGAAGGCCATAGGTTCGAATCCTGTCGGGTGTACCAAGAAAAATGACTCATCGAAAGATGGGTCTTTTTTCTTGGTTTTCTCGATTAGATCTGAGAATCGTCTTTTGCGAAGTGAAAGCGAGGTGTGTCCATTGACAATATATACCCCCTGGGGGTATACTCAAACCATGAACAAATCAAAAGAAACCTCTTTAAATAAAATGGCCGCCAGCGCCACACTTCATTGCCTTACAGGCTGTGCGATTGGCGAAGTTCTCGGACTCGTTATCGGTACTGCGCTCGGTTTCTCTAACTTAGGCACTCTTATTTTGGCTATAGGGCTCGCCTTCCTCTTTGGCTATACCCTTTCTACCCTACCACTATTAAAAGCTGGAATGACGCTTGGTGCCGCGTTCGCTGTGGTGCTTGCGGCCGATACGCTTTCAATCGCCGTTATGGAGCTCACCGACAACCTTGTCATGTCGATTATTCCAGGCGCTATGAATGCTAGTCTCGTAAATCCGATCTTCTGGATTGCGATGCCAATTGCCCTCACGGTTGCTTTCTTTGCGGCATTTCCTGTTAATAAATACCTACTAAAACGAAATAAAGGCCATGCACTTACGATGCAACACCTCTCGGCTCGCGGACACCACCATCATCACTAGGAGAATACAATGACACACGGATATGTAAATCAGAAACCAGAATTAACAAAGCGTTTAAACCGTATTGAGGGCCAAGTGCGCGGCGTCGCGAAAATGATCGATCAAGACACGTATTGTATCGACGTGCTCACTCAGGTGAGTGCAATACGTGCTGCACTCGATAAAGTATCCCTTGAGCTATTAAGAGATCACGCCCACCACTGCCTTACAAACGACGGCACATTACCAGAAGGTAGAGAAGACAAAGCGGACGAGCTTGTTAGTGCAATTGCAAGGATGCTATAGGAGGCATATGGACACAAAAGAACTACTCTACGGGCTTATTGGATTCTTCCTTGGGGGACTCCTTGTAGCTATCGCGGCGACAACCTTTAATAACGACGAATTACAACGAGCGCCGCAAGAAACCAGTGAAGTCCGTAGTCATTAGGTACAATAGAAGTATGGAAGATACACTTTTTACGAAAATTATTAAAGGCGAAGTGCCTTCATATAAAATTTACGAAGACGAAAAAACATTTGCGTTCCTCGATATTCACCCACTTGCTCCTGGGCATGTACTTGTTGTCCCTAAGACACCTGCAGAGTTTATTTGGGATCTTGAAGCCGAAGATTACCAAGCGCTCATGGCAACGGTTCAAAAGGTTGGAAAACACCTCCGCGAAGTAATGGACGCACCGTTTGTAGGTGTAGAGGTTATTGGAATCGATGTTCCTCACGCGCACGTTCACGTTGTACCATTTACTACAACAAGCGACCTTCACAGGAAAAATGCCCCAGACAGCGAGCCAGAACATCACGAGCTTGAAGAAATCGCCAAGAAGATTCGTTTTTAAGCAGCTTTTCGGGCAAACATTAGGGGTTCGGTAGCTGCGTAGCGTACGCCAAGCACTCCGAGTGTATGATGAAGATGGTTGGTCATTTCGAGGCCAACCTCTTTATTTTCGGTAATATCTTCGTCGTGAGGGCCGCGCATACCTAAACGGTATATCTTTGCTGTATCGTTTTGAAACACAACAGTACTTCGCGGGTAACGCCACTCGTCGGCAGTTTCAATCGACTCCCCGTAGACATGACGATGGTCAAACGATATCGAGAGCGCTTGTTGGCCAAGCCGTACGGCAAATTTCTCGTAATCAAGCGGGTGTTCAACACGGGTACGTTCAATGTAGCTCATAAAGGTATTTGCTTCTGACGATGCAACATGGACGGCGTGATCAACTTGGAGCGAATGAGCGTGGGCAGCATCCAGGATGCCGGTACTTATTGCTGCGAACTCGTGCAGGTGATCGGGAACCGTAAACCCCTCTAAAACGTGTAGTCGTGTTTGTATTGGACTCATAGTACAGCCATAGTACCATAACCAGTATCAAAATGGGCATAGATTTTAAGTGGTAAAATAGGGCTATGCCAATAAAAATTCTTACCATTGGGAAAAAGCACGAATCATGGGTGTCGGAAGGTATCGAACGTTACCAGAAGCGCCTACGCACGCCGTTTTCTGTTGAATGGGTACTTTTGCCACATTCCAGCCTAGAGGGCGACAGAGCACGCGCAGAAGAGTCTGAGCGCATTCTTTCAAGGCTTACTGCTTATGACTATGTAGTGCTGCTCGATGAACGGGGTAAGTCACTCGATTCGCCCGCTCTGGCTTCGCTATTCGGCGATCAATTAAATGCTTCGCAGAACGTTATGCTAATCATTGGAGGCGCATACGGAGTGGACAGTACGGTCCATAACCGCGCGAATTATGTCTGGTCACTTTCGCCACTTGTATTCCCGCATCAGCTTGTCCGGCTTATTGTTACCGAGCAACTCTATAGAGCTCAGGAAATCACTAAGGGTGGCTCGTATCACCACGTATAGTTACTACGACACTTCTTGTATATTTGTATAGGCAGAATGATAGATAGTTGACAAATTATCAAGCTTATGCTACTATTGCTAACAGTTACAAAACAAAACAAACAAAGTAGCCAATAAACAAATGTACAAATTAGCACCTCTCACTATCACCCTTCTTACCACCCTCGGTATCCTTTCGCACGAAATGCATATCGACCGTGCCGCTACTGTAGCCGTTGCGCTACCCGCGGTGATTGCTGCAGCTGCTACCGTAGGTATGGCCGAAACGGTTATTTCCCATAACTTTCATACCCACGTTGAACGTGCTTCACTCCCAAAGATTAATAGTGACTCTGCCCGTACTCCCCTTCCAAATGTAAAACCTTCACGTGATGAAGATAAATACATCCAAAACAAGAAGCTTATTTTGATGGGTGGTGGTGAGACTGCTGGGTTTTGGCCCTCTGTTTAACGACCCTACTACTTAAGAATTTCAAGTTCATGAATCAGGCGTTGTATAAG
>JBOHNV010000032.1:0-4698 GCA_050730895.1 Candidatus Microsaccharimonas sp. | reverse complement strand
TGCTACTACAGCTCACCTTTATATCGGTTGGCGGTTTTTTACCGTAAGGGGTATACTAAAGTTATGATACTTTTAATTCACATTATTACTGCACTTGCCTCGGTGCTTTTTTCAAGCCTTACGTTTTTCAAGCCATCAATGAATAAGCTCGCTATTGGCTACGGACTTATTATTGGTACTATCGCCAGCGGAACAGTACTTATTGTTACCGCTTCAGCAAGCGTACTGCACGCCTGTGTTGCCGGCTTGGTGTATACGACTGCGATTACACTCGTAACGATCGCAACCCATGTTCGTATTCGCCGTACCGCACAACAGCAATAAGCGAGTGTACTCATCAAAAATAATAACCCCCGCAATCGCAGGGGTTATTATCTACTCAGTACTTTTTACTCTTTTGCCATATCAAACTCAGGAATGTATACATCTTCCTGACGTTGCGTTTGAGAGTGCCAGTGCTTAACGGCGCTCCAGAACGGCAGGATATCGCGGTAGCCTACAAAGTCGGCGGCCTGGCGGATGAGGTGGCCAATAAAACCACCAATAAGAATCTTCTTATATTCAAAAACGGCCCATCGTTCACCAACCGGTACTACTACTGGAGGTAGCGAGGCGTGATACTTTCGCTTTGATTTTCCAAGGATGTGCTTGGCTGCAAAGATACCGTCGTGTAAAGCAATTTGTGCGAGTCCGCTAAATGGAGTAAAGGCGTTGTCACCAATAACGTATACACGCGTGTCGACTCGTAGGTGGCTGTCGACGACTACTTTACCATTTGGCGATAGCTCAAACTGGTCGGCGTTTTCTTTAAAGAACGGGTTGTTAGCGACGCCCGATGTCCATACGACGGTTTCGGTTTTTAGCGCTTTACCACTCACAATAAGTGCGTCGGGAGTTTCGGCTTCTACCTTTTTGTTGGTTTGAACCTGGACGCCAAGTTTTTTAAGACGTTTAGCGACTTTGGCACTCGCCTTTTCAGACATGCGCGGTAGCACTCGTGGTGCAGCTTCGATAATTTTAATAGAGACGTGCGGGTTAGGTTGTTTGTAGTGATCTTTAAGATGTTTTAGGTAGTCACCAAGTGACGAAGCGAGTTCCACGCCAGTCGGCCCAGCTCCTACTACTAAAAATTGTGAGTCGGCAGCGTGAGCTTCAGAGAAGTCGCGAATAAGGTGTTGCTTTAGGCGTTGGATTTCGGCGTACGATTTAATACCGTACGAGAAGTCGTTAAGGCCTTCGATGCCAAAGTAGGTTGTGGTTGACCCAAGCGACAAAATAAGTCGTTCGTATGAGTGCGCGGCGCCCGAGGAAGTCGTAAGGGTGCGGGCTGCCCTATCGAGCTTTACGGCGCGATCAATAATAATGTTAACGTTTTGGCGCTTGGCAAAAATTTCGCCCAATGGGATCCATGATTGCATGTGGCTACCGCCCGTAGCGGTGCTGTAGAGGGCTGGGTAATACTGGAAGTGCTCGCTATCGCTAATAAGCGTAATATTTGCACGTTTATTCTTCGAAAGTTCAAGGGCAGCCTTGACGCCGCCAAATCCACCACCCACAACAACAATTTGCATAAGTAATCCTGTTTATTTTTTACGATTTATACTTGTATGATACGTCGAATACAGGGGTTTGGCAATACATAAACACTATCACCCCTGGACATTTTCAACCAGGTGTGCTATAATAAAAGTATTGCATCCGAATGGATACCGTCTCTACGCTAGATTTTAGGGGTTTGGAAACACAAACTCAACGAAACAATGCAGTAGATATCAAAAGGTTCTCGCTGTTCGTCTGCAGCGAAGCATATCTACATTTTTTAACCCCAGAAAGGGGCATTAGCCATTATGGCCTATCAAAACTCATCTTCATCAAACCGTACCCGTTCAGCGCGCCCAAGCGGCAACCGTCCTGGTGTACGTTCATTCCGTCCAGGTAAGAGCGGCGGACGCAGCGGTGGCGGCGGTAAACAACGTCGCGGCGCATACATCCACCCAAGCAAGTTTATTAACCGTGCTGTTGCGAAAGTCGACGAAGTCGTCTATGAGTCAACGCACCAATTTACCGATTTTAACTTTAACCCTCGTTTGCAACGCAACATTGATCACAAGGGCTATGTAAACCCAAGCGCCATTCAAGACCAGGCAATTCCATTTGTCCTTGAAGGTCGCGACGTTATAGGACTTGCAAACACCGGTACTGGTAAAACAGCTGCCTTCGTACTTCCAATTATCGAACGCCTTGTTGCAAACCCAGAACTTAACAGTGTGCTTATTGTCGCGCCAACTCGCGAACTCGCCGACCAAATCGACGAGCAGTTCCGTGCGTTTGCCTACGACATGAAGTTCTTTAGTGCCCTTGTTGTTGGTGGTTCAAACATCGACCGTCAAATTCGTCAGATTAAGCGCGGACCACATGTTATCATTGGTACCCCTGGCCGTCTTCGTGACCTTATGAAGCGCAAGGTACTTCGCCTCAACTACATTCGTACGCTCGTTCTTGACGAAGCTGACCGTATGCTCGACATGGGATTCATTAACGACATTAAAGAGATTGTTAACGAAACTCCTGAAGACCGTCAAACACTCTTCTTTAGTGCAACAATTACCCCTGAAATTCAAAACCTTGTGCAAGGCTTCCTTCGTAACCCAGAAACCATTTCTGTACGTACCGCCGACACGAGCGAAAGTGTTGACCAAGACGTCGTTGAAACAAACGGCAAGGAGCACAAGCTTGAAACACTTATCAACCTTCTTACCAACGAAGAGTTCGAAAAAGTACTCGTGTTCGGTGAAACAAAGTTTGGCGTACAGCGTCTTTCTGATCACCTTGATCAAAGCGGTGTGGCGTCAACTGCCATTCACGGTAACAAGTCACAGTCACAGCGCCAACGTGCACTCCGTTCGTTTAAGGAAAACAAGGTTCGCGTACTTGTAGCGACCGACGTTGCTGCTCGTGGTCTCGACATTCCTAATGTAAGCCACGTGATTAACTTCGACCAACCACAAACCTACGAAGACTACGTACACCGTATCGGCCGTACTGGTCGTGGTGGTGCAACTGGTAAGGCTTTGACCTTTATCGAACGTCGCTAGTTTAATGCAACAGCTCGTGTGCGAAATGGGCAACCACCCATACGATCGCCACACCAGCAACAAGTAGAAGAGGCTCCCAATCGAGGAGCTTCTTTTTATTATGCTTCTCGTGAATAGACGGAATAATGTCGCTCATAGCAACGTAGAGCAAGAAGCCGGCGCTGAGACCAAAAATAAGCCCCATTGGTAGTGTATCGCTTTGTCCAAGGAAGTATGTAAGAACTGCGGCACCAGTAGCAATAAGTGAGCTAAAGATATTAACGATAAATACGTGTCTGCGTTTCATACCCTTGCCAAGCAGTGCACCAAACTCCCCTACTTCTTGGGGAATCTCGTGTGCAGCAACGGCAAGCGTTGTGACGATGCCGGTTGGAATGCTGATAAGGAACGCCGCAGCAATGGCAATGCCATCAAGGAGATTGTGAACGCTATCGCCAATAATAAGGAGCGGAATTCCCGGGTCTTTACGCTTCCCTATGCGTCGGCCACTGCGCTGTGCTTTGTGGTAATGGTGATGGTGAAACCAACGAATGAATCGTTCGGCAAAGAAAAAAAGGAGGATACCGATTACTGCAGCAATAAAGAGTTCTTCGGGATCACCGTGCTCTACACCTTCCGGGAGAAGGTCGAAAAATACTGCGGCAAGTAATGCGCCGGCAGCAAACGGCATGCCGTAGGCTGCGAATTTAGAAGCTGTTTTTTTGTTTAGTAGCAACAATGAAGCCAAGCTCAGCGAAAGTACACCTCCGGCTAAACTGAAGGCAATAATATACCAAAGTGTTTCCATAAGCATTATTGTACCCTACTGCACAGTTAAAGCTAGGGTTGACAGGCTAATAGATAGTTTGTGCGTTAAAAAGGTTAATCCAGCGATCAAGTGATAATCGAGACGGCGAAAGTCCTGGTTCTGCGCCGATAACGTTCAAGGGCATCTTCGCAAGTTTCTTGGGGTCCGAAAAGCATTGAATTGTGAATTGGGTATAAGCGCTCAATCGGTTCTTTGAAACGAGTGGCTGTTTGCGCTTGATAAGTTCAACCATAACAGTATCAACCGCCGGGTGCGGCCAAAAGTCGGTCTTGCGAAGGTTTTTAATAATTTTTACTGAATATTCAGCGCCCAGTAGCATACCAAGTTGACCTGTGAAATGTGTAGTATCGGTTGCGATAAGCTTACGGCCGAATTGACGCTGCACAATTAGGTACGCCGCTTCGGGCGCGGTTGGCGAATTAATGAAGCGCTGTACGATCGGCGAACTCAAATGGAACGGGATATTTGCGAAAATCTTATACGGCGTTGTTGGTAGCTGTAGCTGCATAATGTCGCCAATCTTCACGGTGACATTAGGAAATGCGCTCATATTGTGGCTGAGTGTTTTTGCGACGCGTGGATCGTATTCGATTGCCACGACCTGCTTGACGCGCTGGGCTAGTACCGAAGTGATCACTCCGCTACCTGCCCCGATGTCATACACGACGTCGTCTTTTTTAAGGGTGCTGCGTGCAATAAGCGACTCGACCAATTTTGGTGAGCGAAGGAAGTTTTGAGAATAGTCGGCACGGCGTTTCATAAGTTTGTTTCACTATTATATATAAATAACTACAC
>JBOHNV010000031.1:0-5627 GCA_050730895.1 Candidatus Microsaccharimonas sp. | reverse complement strand
GCCTTGAATATTTTTCTCGGTATCTCTGGCAACTGCGGAACTCGCTTCGCTCAGACAGTCCTCGTTGCGCAGTGATACCGAGAAAAATATTCTGGTTTCGCCAAAGTATCCAAATTGCCAGCCCCCTCGCTTTCGCCTCCTACTGCTATACTAAAGATATGAAGTTTTATGAGGTGGCGCCGAATAAGATTGTTCGCAGTGGGGCGAATACTTTTACGTATTGCTCGGAGGAGCCGCTTTCTGTTGGGCACCTCGTTACCATTCCTGTTGGTAAACAGACATTAAACGGTCTCGTTATTAAAGAGGTCGGCAAGCCGTCATATGAAACGAAGCCAGTGACATCGATTATTGAGGAACGGGCGTTGCCAGATGCCTTGGTGGACCTTGCGGTATGGATGGCGGAGTATTATCGAACTCCTTTAGCGACAGTATTACAGACGGTACTACCCCGGGGGCTCACAACCAAGCGCCGCGAAAAGGCCGAAGCCGAGCATATCGCCTCACGCGAACGAACACAAATTGTATTCAATACTGATCAGGTTACGGCGCTGAACAAGATTATGAACACGCCAAAGGGCACAGTGCTTCTCCAAGGGGTTACAGGCTCTGGAAAGACCGAAGTATACAAAGAAGTTGTTCGACGAACACTCGCTGAAGGCCGCTCGGCAATCGTGCTTGTACCAGAAATTAGTCTCACCAGCCAAATCATCGACGAGTTCACGCACGAGTTTAAAAACGTTCTCGTTACCCACTCACACATGACTGAAGCCGAACGTCACTCCGCCTGGAAGAAGGCCCTATACTCCAACACTCCATTAGTGATGATTGGGCCGCGCTCTGCCCTATTCATGCCTGTGCCGAAGCTAGGTGTTATTGTTGTCGACGAAGCACACGAACCAAGTTACAAGCAAGAAAAAGCACCGCGCTACTCTGCTCTTCGCGCGGCAAGTGTTTTAGGTAACGCAGCCAAAGCACGCGTGATTCTAGGGAGCGCGACGCCGCTTATTGCCGACCGCTACGCTGCAGAGGCCAACGGTTCACCAGTAGTGACGCTCCCCCGCCGTGCCCGCGGAAATGCCAAAGCAACCGTCACGAAGCTAGTTGATATGAAAAAACGCGAGAACTTTAAAAAGCATCGCTTTATTTCTGATGCTCTCTTGCAACAAATTGAACACAATAATGCCTCGGGTAAGCAAACGTTGATTTTCCATAACCGTCGAGGAAGCGCCAGCACTACGCTTTGTGAAAACTGCGGCTGGACCGCCGAATGTACACGCTGTTTTGTGCCAATGGTGCTTCACGCCGATACGTTTAAACTCTCGTGTCATATTTGTGACACCTCTACAAAAGTGCCTGTAAGCTGCCCTTCTTGTGGTGCGGCCGATATTATCCATAAAGGTATCGGTACAAAACTTATCGAAAGTGAACTTCGACGGTTATTTCCAAAAGCGGTAATTGCGCGATTCGACGGAGACAACACAAATGCCGACACCGTAAACGAACGCTACAAAGAACTGTACGACGGTACTATTAATATCGCCATCGGTACGCAAGTGGTAGCAAAAGGGCTCGATCTGCCGAAGCTCCACACTGTTGGAGTAATCCAAGCCGACAGCGGACTCTCGCTCCCCGACTACATCTCGGCCGAGCGATCGTTTCAACTTTTAGCACAAGTTGTGGGGCGCGTAGGGCGCGATGAGCGCGATACCACCGTAGTTGTGCAGTCGTATCAGCCAACACATCCAGTTATTCAATTTGGACTCAAGCAAGACTATGAGGGATTTTATGAATACGCTCTCAAAGAACGTGCGAAGGGCGGTTTTCCACCCTACCGTTACCTACTACAATTAACGAACGTCTACAAAAGCGAAGCTGCGGCGGTGCGAAATGCCAAACAGCTCGCCCTAGAACTCCGCAGTAAGCTACCGAAAGGCATCGAAGTACTTGGCCCGACCCCTGCATTTTACGAACGTCAACACGACACATACCGCTGGCAGCTTACGTTAAAAAGCCCAAAGCGCAGCGCACTCGTGCAGGCACTTGCATTAGTACCACCAACGCACTGGCAAACCGATCTTGACCCAACAAGCCTCCTTTAATTTCTCAAACGTAACCGTTACACTAGGTGGTTTCGTGGGCGTTATTTTGCTATAGTAAAAGGAATGAAACGCGTGGGCACAGCTGGATTTACTATTGTCGAACTTCTTATTGTCATAGTGGTTATTGCCATTTTGGCAGCTATTACGATCGTTTCGTATAATGGCATCACTAATCAGACGCACGACGCCGCAGTGAAAAGTGATCTCAATACGATCAAGAAAAAGATCGACATTTATATCGTCAAAAATAACTCCCGCCCTAATAGCCTCGAACTCACCGAGGCGGTCGCACCATTTCGCGCTTCTAAGCAAAGCTACGCCACCAGGCCCACTACCGACCATAATCTCATCTATTGCTCCGACACAAGCGCACCACTTGCCTATGCTGTCGTTGCCTATAGTAAGTCTGGTAAAAAATTCAGCATTACGGGCAGCTCTGGCGTAGCCGAGTATACAAACGCCTGGACCGATCAGGTTGTCGCTTGTCAGGGTATCGTTGGAGCATACGGTAGCAATAACCGTGGATATGCGGCCGAAGACACCGGAACTGGCCCCTGGCGCGCATGGGTTGGCGGCAATTAGTTTTACTCTAGTCACCCCCTGTGACCTCTGGTATACTAGCAACAATGACTAAAGACGATATTATCACCCTGCCAAACCCGCATCTGCGAGAAAAATCTGCCAAGGTCCAAGCGATCGACGATGCAACACTGCAACTCGTAAAAGATATGACCGATGCTGCGCTTGATTGGGAGGCATCTCGTCCCCACGAAATCAGTGCAGCACTTGCTGCCGTGCAAATCGACGCACTCAGCCGCGTGGTCATCATTCGTAGCGACTTTGAAGACAAAGGAAGTAACGACTTTACTACCCTTATTAACCCAGAAATCGTTAAATACGAGGGCAACCTGGTTGAAGATTACGAAGGCTGCCTAAGCGTAAAATCTGTCTACGGTAAGGTCCCCCGCTACAGTAAAATTCGCGTTCGCGCCATCAACCTCGAAGGACAAGAAGTGCGCTTTAAGGCCGACGGTTTCTTAGCACGCGTCATTCAGCATGAAATCGACCACACCAACGGTATTGTATTTATCGATCATATTAAAGAAAGCGAACAAGCATTCTACCGCCTCGACGAACGCGGTGAATTGGAGCCACTCGACTATGCCACACACGTTAAAGACAATAGTATTCTTTGGGACTGATGAATTTAGCGCCGCATCGCTGCGCGAACTTATCGCAAAAGGGTTTACAGTGGCAGCGGCTGTCACTAAGCCAGATAGTCGCAAGGGCCGTGGACGCGGGTTAGCCAAGCCAATCGTAAAAGAGATTGCCGAAGCAAATAACATTCCCGTCTGGCAGCCACTTGATGTACGGGCCATCGCCGAACATGTAGAGCGACTTGTAGAAAAGACCGGCGAAGCACCAATTGGTGTGCTTGTAAGTTACGGTAAAATCATTCCGCAGTCGATTATCGATCTCTTTCAACCGGGTATTATTAACGTTCATCCGTCGCTCTTGCCACTCTACCGCGGTCCGTCCCCTATTGAGTCGGCTATTTTAAATGGCGACACGCAAACGGGCGTCACTATTATGCAACTTTCGGCCGCTATGGACGCCGGCCCAATCTACACACAGCTTACATTGCCGTTAATTGATGTTGAAACCGCCCCCGAGCTTGAAGTGCAGCTTGCCGAAATTGGTGCAGAGCAACTTTCTTCGGTACTCCCTGCAATTATAAACGGCACCGCACAACTTCGCCCGCAAGATGATACCGTTGCTACCTATTGCCAACTTCTTACCAAAGAAGACAGCATACTCGATACAGAAAATCTTACCGCCGAGCAAGCCGAACGCCATGTCCGCGCCTACCTCGCCTTCCCTAAAACAAAAGCGACCATTGCTGGCCACCAAGTTGTGATTACAAAAGCGCACGTTACGAACACACATAATTGCGTGCTCGACCTCGCCTGTGCTGATGGCCGATACCTCGCCGTTGACGAACTTATCGGCCCAAGTGGCAAAGCTATGACCGGGCAAGCGTTTTTGAACGGTTACAGTAACAAGGCATAACTGCCTATTTCTTCATAAGACCGACTAAAAGCGAAGTGCAACCCTTTAAAATTTAGCTCGGTGCAAATTTTAAAGGCGTATAACGGTCTGTCGTTGAAGAAATAGGCAGTTATGCCGGTGGCTGC
Organism: Candidatus Microsaccharimonas sp.; assembly: GCA_050730895.1. Classification (GTDB taxonomy): domain Bacteria; phylum Patescibacteriota; class Saccharimonadia; order Saccharimonadales; family Saccharimonadaceae; genus Microsaccharimonas. The sequence goes on along the minus strand of JBOHNV010000031.1, from coordinate 1,333 downwards.
GAACCGCCAAGAATAGCATCGCGACTTTGACCGATTTCTTGTTTCAACGCATCGAGCGTATTGGCTACGACATCGCGATAGTCTGGCCGATTTACTTCAAGCCATTTAGTTGCGGCGTACTCTGCTTTTATGCGTGGGTCGCCAGCAGGAATGCCGCTGGTTGATTGAATCTTAAGATAGAGTTCGTCGCTCATAAAATTAGGGGCATACTGCGCCACCCAAGCGTCGATTGCTTCTGGTTTTCGGTCAATAATAGACTCAAATTCCTCGAGTTGCGCATCGCTCATGCCTTCGCTCAGACGTACACCAACACGATATTCGAGCTGATCATACACGTGCTGAAGAAACGGCTTCTTTTGCTCTTCTGGAAGATCGGCCAGGCCGATATCTTTTAGGAATTGGTCATCTAGTTGAAACATGCAGTCGCATTCTCCTCTTTACTACTTATTAGTATACCAGCTCACTCGCAATGAGGGTGCTCGCTATGATGAAAGCTCTTGCTTATACGCCTCGAGCGTTTTTGCAATGCGACTCTCAAGGTCGGGAACATTCAACTGTATCCATGCTAGTGATGCAAAAATTTTTGCAGGATCATTCTTTTCGGGATCAGTGTCATAATCCGCTTCGATTGACACGTACACCGGATTTTCTTTATAGTCTGGCACGTTCTTTTCCAGCCAAGCAGTAATAACATCCTGGTTATTATCAACAATCGCAGTGTACTCGTTATACTGTGCTTCGCTTAAGTCGTCCATGAGTGCATTGCCAATGCGCATTGTTGCCTCAATGACCGCCGGTTCTCTTTTATCTTCCGACCACGCCGCGATACCAAGTGTGTCAATAATGTGTTGTTCATCTTGCATAAAATACCCCTATTACCTTAATGAATTAATGAAGTCTTGTGCGCCCTGAGAAAGTGAGCCAGTATGTGCGATACGGACGTCATTGCCTTCAGCGTAGAAGTCTTGAGGGAACTGACTCGCCAATGCTTGAGCGTTTGTGTACCACTTCGCCGGATCAATGTTGAGCCTATTGAAGAGTGCTTCGCCACCCTCTCCGCTGCCAACTGAAAAGCTGAGCGTTGACGGGTCTACTTCAGGAATAGAAAGAGCTTCTCCAGGTTCACCGATGATCGGCAGCCCTGCTACTCCAGATGGAGTCTCTTGGTCGCCAAGACCTTTAAGGCCCTCCCCAAGTCCTCCACCAGCACCCGCGCCTTTGCCCGAACCGGCACCTGCGGCGTCAGCGGCAGCATCCATACTGCTTGATGAGATTGCATGCCCAAGCAAAATACCCCCGGTAACTAGGGCGGCGGTAACACCTAACCCTGCAC
>JBOHNV010000030.1:0-5647 GCA_050730895.1 Candidatus Microsaccharimonas sp. | reverse complement strand
GGCTTGGCTGATCGTTTTGAACATTTTCCGCGGGAGCTTTCTGGTGGGCAAATGCAACGTGCGGCGATCGCCAGGGCATTATTTAACCAGCCTAAAATTATTCTGGCCGACGAGCCAACCGGAAACCTCGACAGTACCAATGGTGAGGCGATCATGAATTTATTTGAATCAATTCGCGACGAGATGGGTACAACCATCGTGATCGTGACGCACGACCGGGCAATCGCACGTCGTGCCGACCGTGAAATTCGCATTAAAGACGGAGCGCTGGTATGATTCGCCTTCGAGACGCCCTAACTTTGGCGCATACCAAGCTTCGCACGCATAAAATCCGAACTGGCATTACCGTTGGTATCGCGGGGATTTTGTTCGGGGTGATTTTATCGGGTGTTATTATTGCTCAGGGTGTTTTCACAAGTATTGAATCGTTTAGTAAAGAAGGCTTGAACGATCGATCGATTCTTGCGGTTGGACGAGTGAATAATCCGTTTAATGTGTATCAAAATTTAGAAAACGATCAGTTTATCGCTGAGGTAGAAGCCGAGCATGCGCGCATTGTTGCTGCAAAAACGGCTGCGGCAAAAAAGCATGCCATTCCATATAATTCCACCGCCGAAGACCCGTCACCAATATCTATAGAGGAAGAAACGGGCAAGAGATATATCGACCATAGTGATACTTCTAAGGCGGCTGTTGCTGTGGTAGCGGCGCGGCATGCTAAGGAAAACTTCAAGCCGTTTGATATAGAGGGTTACCTTGCACCGTACCCTTCGGCGCGTATTTTAGAGAACAATAGTCGTGTTCAACCGACGAACGGCGCATCATTTGCATTCATGTTTGAAGGAAAAGAAAAGATGCTTCGCGAGGAGGACGATCAAATCCCTTCATCTCAGTCGGCAGAGCCAACACTGGCAATTATGAATCAAAGCGTCGTGGACTCATTTGTTACCTCGTCTTCGTTTGACCCGACAAGAGGTGAAATTCCAGTGATCATTCCGTTTAAAGCGGCTGAGCAGTTGCTTGGCCTTAAGAAATTACCCGCAACCGCAACCGTACAAGATCGCTACGACCGACTCAAAGAGGTACGTACGCGCATTGGCGAAGTCACCGCGACCTTTTGCTACAGAAACGGGCCATCACAGCAACTCGTAGGTGAGGCGGAGTCGCAGCGCAAAGACTTCGAGAAAAATGGCGCTAAAAAAGGCTACACCGCGCCGGCACTAACCTACAAGCCTGTGAGTAAGACGGACTGTGGGCCAGTGGTGGTGGAAAAAGATACTCGAACTGCATTTGAAAAGAGCCTCGAGTCTCGCTATATTGAATACCAAAAAGAAATTGGCGTATACCAAGGTGAGCCAGTGCAGTATAAGGTGACCGTTCGTGCGGTGGGACTTTCGAAAGATGCACCTGGTGGTAGCGGGGCTTCGACGACATTCGATATAAGTGGGTTGGTAGAAGGGCTGCTTGGTTCGTGGCTTGGGTACGACCAATGGATTATTCCCCCGGCATTACTAGGGCAGGTTCCAGAAAGTGCTCGTCCATCTGAATTATTTAAACTCGAGGATAATAAAAACGTTACCGAGTATGGTAACGCGAGTACAGTTTCGATCGAGGAGTATTTAGTAGAATTCGACGACCCTAACGAAGCTCGAACTGCTATGAAAAAAGGCATGACCAGTAATTATGCGGCCGGCGAGATTTCAGCGTATCCGTTTGGAAGTAGCGCGCTTATTGTAGAAGAGGCTAAAGAGTGGTTTGCAAAAATTGTCTTATGGGCATTAATCGGTGTTGGCGGTATTGCGGTGATTATTTTAGGAAGTATGATTGGTCGCACCGTTGCAGAAGGACGTCGTGAAAGCGCCGTATTTAGGGCAATTGGCGCTCGGCGGAGTGATGTTGGCGGTATTTACGCGATGTATGCTGTATTGCTGTCGATGCGCGTAGCACTGTTTGCGCTCGTTCTGGGGCTTGTTATTGCGCTGGTAGTTGAAGGGTTCTTTGCCGAGCAGGCAACGCTTGGTGCCCGCTTTGCCTATGCTTCGGTTGATACGTCGAGTGAATTCCATTTCTTCGGTATTGATACGTGGTATATTCCGGCTATCCTTGGCGTCATTATTATTGTTGGGTTGATTGCTGCAATTATTCCAATTATTTTGAGCACTCGCCGAAACCCAATAAAAGACATGCGCGACGATACCTAACAATAAAACCTCCTGTAAAAAGGAGGTTTTTAATAACAAGAATGAACAGAGAGGGGTGATCTCGGCTCATTCTTGCTTACAAAAAGCGCAAGAAGAGCCAAACCCCGCGGGGTCAGTAGCTCACGGTGTAGGTGTAGTGCGTTGTACCGTTGTTCACCAGGCGGTGAACTTCGATGCAGTCAACGCCAGCCTCGCGACACGCGACCTGCACAACACGACGCAGGACATCGAGCGTGCAGAACGATTCGTGCTGCGAGAGCGTGAGCTTGGACTGTCGGATAGTGCCGTGTACCATGCCCAGGCTGAGTATCACGTTGGCGGGCACAACCACGAAGGTGTGCTTGCCATGGCGACGCTTGCGGGCTAGTAGTGGCCGGGCTGTGATGTCCCGTAGGACATCCCCCAGAAGCTCCTGTTCGTGGTCGCTCAAGTCGATTCGACTGAGCAACGGCTGAACGGCAACTTCGGCGGTGTGTTCAACAAGGGTCAAACGAATCACTTCCTCTCTGAAAAAAATGAAAAACCCGCATCACTTGAGCGGATTCACTTCTTACGGGCATGCCTCTTCTATAGAGAACCTAAGGGTGCTGGTTGTTTCCAGTAAGACGCTCTTGATAATAGTCCTATTCTGACAAAAATGCAATAGAAAAATAAAGTTAGCACTCTTGACATGAGAGTGCTAACTTTTGTATACTAAGAATACTTGGCAATCTCGGCATGAGAGTGCTAAAATGGATGTAAGATATTAATGAATTTTCTAATCAAATAGGAGAGTAAACTATGGGTAAAATCATCGGAATCGACCTTGGTACCACTAACAGTGCCGTTGCCTACATGGTAGCGGGTAAACCAGAGGTAATTGCAAACGCCGAAGGTAACCGCACCACTCCAAGTGTTGTGGCTATCAATAAATCTGGCGAGCGTCTGGTTGGGCAAGTTGCACAACGCCAGCGCGTTACCAACGCAAAAAACACTATCTACGGCGTAAAGCGCCTTATTGGTCGCAAGTTTAGCGACAAAGAGGTTCAGAAAGACCACGACATCATGCCATACGAAATTGTTGCTAAGGGCGACGGTGTAGCGGTAAAGATGGGCGACAAAGACTACACCCCTGAAGAAGTTTCTGCAATGATTCTTTCAAAGCTCAAGGCAGACGCCGAGGCATTCCTTGGTGAAAAGGTCACCGAAGCTGTTATTACAGTTCCTGCGTACTTCGATGACTCACAAAGGCAAGCCACTAAAGACGCCGGTAAGATTGCTGGCCTCGAAGTAAAGCGTATTATTAACGAGCCAACTGCGGCTGCGCTTGCGTATGGTCTTGAAAGCAAGAAAGACGAAAAGATTGCGGTATTCGACCTTGGTGGTGGTACCTTCGACGTTTCGATTCTTGAACTCGGCGACGGTGTATTTGAAGTAAAGAGTACCAACGGTGACACCCACCTTGGTGGTGAGGACTTCGACAACCGCATCGTAAACCACTTCCTCGACGTATTTAAGAAGGAAACCGGTGTCGATCTAAAGGGCGACAACGCAGCGATGCAACGCCTCAAGGACGAAGCTGAAAAAGCCAAGAAAGAACTTTCAAGCACTAATGAATACGAAGTGAACCTTCCATTCATTACTGCCGACGCCGATGGTCCAAAGCACTTTGAAACTAAGTTGACTCGCGCAAAACTCGAAGAGCTCGTGAAAGACCTCATCGACCGCCTTGCGGAGCCTGTTGAAAAGGCACTCAAAGACGCTGGCCTTAAGGCGAACGAAATCAACGAGATCGTTCTTGTTGGCGGTATGACCCGTATGCCAGCAGTTGTTGAAAAGGTAAAATCTGTATTTGGCAAAGACCCACTCAAGGGCGTGAACCCTGACGAAGTAGTAGCGATCGGTGCTGCAGTTCAAGGTGGTGTGCTTGCCGGTGACGTTAAAGACGTTCTTCTGCTCGACGTTACCCCGCTCAGCCTTGGTATTGAAACCATGGGTGGTGTATCGACCAAGCTTATCGAACGTAACACTACTATTCCAACCAGCAAGTCTGAAACGTTCTCTACCGCAGCCGACAACCAGCCACAAGTAGAAATCCACGTACTTCAAGGTGAACGCGAAATGGCAAACGACAACAAGAGTCTTGGCCGTTTCGTACTTGATGGCATCGCGCCGGCACCTCGCGGTGTTCCACAAATCGAAGTTACCTTTAACCTCGACGCTAACGGTATTCTTAATGTAACTGCTAAAGACAAGGGAACTGGTAAGGAGCAATCGATTACCATTCAAGATAGCGGAAATCTTTCAAAGGAAGACATTGAAAAGGCAGCTAAAGAAGCTGAACTTCACGCCGAAGAAGACAAAAAGAAGCGTGAAGCTGTAGACACTCGTAACCAACTTGAAAACGCCATTTACCAAGCTGAAAAAATGCCCGATGAATACAAGGACAAGATCAGCGATGACGACAAGAAGGTAATTACTGATGCAGTTGAAGAAGCAAAGAAGCACAAGGACGCAACCGATAAGGACGAACTTGAAGCAGCGCTTAAGGCTTTGAACGATGCGATTATGCCAATTGGTACTAAAATGTACGAAGCGGCCGCAAAGGAAGAAGCTCCAGCTGAAGACGGCGACGCAGACAAGAAGTCTGACGAGCCGGTTGAAGGTGAAGTTGTCGAAGACGAAAAGAAAGAAAAGTAGTCGCGCCGTAACGCAAACATGCTTTTAAAAAGTGAGAACCCCGCCAGAAACTGGCGGGGTTTTGTTCACACGAGGTGGAGAATCAGCGAATAGTCATAGCTCGGTCGCGTCATCTCCTTGAGAGCTTGTGTCTCCTGGGGGGTGATGTTGAACATCTCGCAGAGCACGCCGTAGCTTGCGGCTGCGAGCTTGTCGTTGACACGTACCCCGTAGACATAGAGCAGGATGTCCTGCTGTTCGTCGCGCAGAATAGCGCCGCGCAGAATGCGATGGTCATTTGCGCGCTTGTGCCAGTCGGTCAGATTGATGAACTCCAGCGTTTGCGGGTTCTTCTCGCTCTTGATAATCGGCAGAAGCGCGGTGAGAAGCGTGGCGTCATACGGCGTTGCCGTGTGCAGCTTTACTTCAGGATACCGCAGTCGTTGCGCGTCCAGGATGTCAGTTCCACTGATGTCCCCCTGTGCGCGTGCGTCGTAGTCGTACCGCATCGGATTCTTCTGTTCGATACGGCGAATAGCCGGGGCGGATGACGGTTCGGACACTGTCCTCACTTCCTCTCGTGTGCGAGCCCTGTCATCCACGAGTGTGGCGGCATGAGCTTATCTACTTATTATACCAAAAAATAGGTAAATTGTCAATTTCACTGATCAACCGGAGGGGGTAGTTCTAGAAACAGCGCCGCCCATACCATTCCCGGATCAGCACGGTAAAACGGCGCATCGTACCATGACCCGTCGGGGTTGGTGAGTTCTGGGTAGGTGCCATGG
>JBOHNV010000029.1:0-7421 GCA_050730895.1 Candidatus Microsaccharimonas sp. | reverse complement strand
AAGCGCATCTTCGACACCAAGCGTACAAATATCCATAATATTAAGATCGTGAATCGTCACCGCTAGTACCACTGGCTTCAACCGCGCACCCTTACACGCATGGCATTCACGTTCACGCATAAATCGCTCAATGTCTTTACGCATAAAGTCACTGTCGGTTTCTTTGAATCGACGCTCAAGGTTAGGGATAACTCCTTCGTAGGTAGAGTCGTACGCTCGGCCGTCACCAAGTGAAATACGGTATTTTTGCTCACCCGTTCCGTAGAGAACTTTTTGAATAGCCTCTTCGGTCATTTCCTTTACCGGTACACGCAAGCTAAAGCCGTGTGCTTCGGCAACGGTCGAAAGTCGCTTCATGTACCATGCGTCGCTATTGACGCGGTTATACGGGCGAATCGCACCTTCGGCAATCGTAAGGTTTGGGTTAAATACAAGCTCCGGATCCACCTCGAGGCGGCTTCCAAGCCCCGTACATACTGGACAGGCACCTTGTGGTGCGTTGAAGCTAAAGAGGCGTGGCTCAAGTTCTGGGATCTCTTCGTCGGGGTGGTTTACACAGGCGTAACGTTGGCTATATACATGGGTGGTTTCGGCATCGACATCAAGAATTTCAACAACACCGCCCGCAACATCGAGTGCCTGCTCTACAGATTGTGCAACACGTGAACGCATTTCATCAGAAATAGCGATACGGTCAACAACAATCTCAATATTGTGCTTATATTTTTTATCGAGCTCTGGGTATTCGTCAAGTGAATACACCACGCCGTCAACGCGAGCGCGAGCAAACCCTAGGCGACGATACTGCTCAGGTACGTGCGCAAACTCACCTTTTTTATCTTTAGCAATTGGCGCCAAGACCATAAGACGTGCACCTTCAGGGAACTTCAGAACTTCGTCAATAATATCTTGCGGAGTACGACGTGACACGGTATTGCCACAAATTGGACAGTGCGGCACACCAATGCGCGCATACAGCAAACGGAGGTAGTCGTAGATTTCGGTTACGGTAGCAACTGTCGAACGCGGGTTGCGACTGGTTGATTTTTGGTCGATGCTAATTGCCGGACTCAGGCCTTCGATCTGATCGACGTCTGGCTTTTCCATAAGCCCCAAGAATTGTCGAGCATAGCTCGAAAGGCTTTCTACGTACCGGCGCTGCCCTTCGGCGTAAATGGTATCAAAAGCAAGGCTCGATTTTCCAGAACCACTTAGACCTGTAATAACAACAAGCTTGTCACGCGGGATCTCAACACTAATATTCTTTAGGTTGTGCTCGCGTGCACCAGTTACACGAATCACCTCTGCCATATCTGCACTAGTATACTCTTTTTTCACACTTTTTTCCAGTGCGGGGAAAGGCGCTACCCGTTTACGTACGACATCCAGTTGTTAGCATATTTAAATATGTCGCGATCGGTCACAATTGTCTGGTTAATACCCACCCCCTGTATTCCTTATGCTTGCAATTGCCCTTTTTATGGCGTACTATTTGTACACTCTAGCGAGGTTATACACTATGAAAAAAGCACTCACTCTACTCTTCACCCTTTTGTCTATCTTGATAATTCTTGATAGCCTTAATGCCGGTCATGCCGTAGCGATGTTCTTGCTTGCCGGCGTCATCCCTGGCACCAACCTCGTGCTTGATGCAACTCGCACCCTCGAGCTCTTTTTGCTACTCTCGGGCTTTACACTTTCTCGGATCATTCTAAACGCCGTACGTATCGTTATTGCACGCCGTGCTCAAGTTGCTACACCAGCTCTTGCCTAATACGCCAAATCTCTTAATCTTCGAACGGAACAATACTCTCGGCCCACAGTTGTAACTCTTGCAACACGTACTCTTTACTGTCGTCACCGCCATGGGTTGCGGCAAGCTGCTGTAAACGGGCTACGAAAGCTGGAAGCTGCTTTTTAATACGAGCAGCACGCCACGCCTCCCATTGTCCAATTTCATCCTCAGCAAGACTCTGCGGGTAGTTACGCGCCTTGTAGTGCATAAGCAGTTCGCCTAATCGTTCGTCGGTAAATTCTGGGTGCATATCGGCAAGCGTGTTGGCAGTTGCATTGCGTACTTTTTCAATGCGGAGTTTATCAACATCGGCCACAAAACCATCGTAAAGTTGCGCCTCGCGGTCGGACTCTTTTGGAAACTCAGGACGACCTTCGTACAATGAGCGGATATTTTCGGCAAAGGCCGGTGAAGAAAGCAAAATATCACGATGCTTTTCAATTGTAGCAAGATCAAGCCCAAGACGTTCCCAGCCACCATCGCGCTCAAGCACCCCAACAGGTGCTACTGCTGGTGCACGATTATACTGAAGTTCTTTTACGGGTAATTTTACAAAACCTTCTTTTTGACGTTCTTCCCAGGTTGCAAACATACTCTTGGCAAGTTCCTTCACGGAAAGCCCGAGTAGTGGCGTTGGGTCGTAGCGGAGGTCATATACTACAACATTATGGTTTCGCCCAGAAGTAAGCGGGAATGCCACAGTTGCTTTATGGAATTCGCTGTCTAGGTTTCCGCTTACATAGACAAACGGCTTTTTATCTTCGAGGTTAACTAGTTCAGCTACCTTCTTTTTGTCCTTAATAGCAAACAGGTGCGCATACAGTTGCGGCTGTTTTTCTTTGATAAGTTTCGTAACAGCAATAAGCGCTTCAACGTCGCTGAGCGCATCGTGCGCCTTAAAGTGATCAATTCCGTTCTGCTTGGTAATAAGTTCGAGTTTGTTCACTTCTTTGCCATCAACAACCGGCCACTCAATACCCTCAGGGCGAAGTGCACGGGTCATACGAACAACATCGAGCAGGTCCCAACGCCCACGGCCATCGCGCCACGCCCATTCGTATGGGTCGGTGAAGGTACGCCAAAAAAGCGCACGAACAAATTCGTCGTCAAACCGAATATTATTAAAGCCAACGGCAATGGTATCTTCGGTGAAAATTTCAGTATTGAGCAGCTTTGCAAACTCTGCTTCGGTGTAGCCATCTGCTTGGGTTTGCTGTGGAGTAATACCCGTTACCATTAATGCGTCGGGGCTTGGGAGCGTGTCGTCGTTAAGTTTCACCAAAATGTTATATGGTTCACCAATTTGCTCAAAATCGAGCGTCGTGCGGATACCAGCAAATTGCATGATGCGGTCGTGTCGCGGATTAAGGCCAGAAGTTTCGAGGTCATAGAAGAAAAATGTTTGAGACATATCCTTATTATAGGCGATAAAAGTTAACTACCTATGAAAACACCCATGAAATAAAAAACTCCTCCAAAAGTGGAAGAGTAAAATCCGCCAGGCAGGAGAAAGGGCGTGTCCAGACAGGACCCGGCAACCTCTCTCCCGCCCAGGCGGTGGTGCAACTTGCAGGAAAGATCCCACTTCGCTAGCCTCTTCGGCGCTGGTGGTTTCTTGTATTAAATTATCTATTTTAAATTAAGGGTAACGCTTTCGCAGTATCCCTCAGCGAGGAGTAGCACGCAAGGTGCCCTTTTCTGCTGTGGGGTGGGGGTATATAACCATGGACCCGAGGATCACACGTTGCTGGCATAACCAGACAATTGTGTCACTCTGTAGGCCTCGTCCCTTTACAATGCGTGACAGGTGCGCGCCTGGGTTATTCCCTTATGGCACTGACCTGTTTATCACGTCGCAAGACGCAAAACATTGCTTTCCTTTCCTAATAGATGTCTGACAAGTGCTGCCCTTTTTGTGATGAGTACATCGTTGTCTCATCGAGCATGTTTCACATTATAGCAAATTATTGCTTTTTTGTCAATAGTATGATGAATATTACTGTTCGACAAGGGTAAATTCGTCGAGGCCAATACGAATAATTGAGTCGCCTTCGGCACCAGCGCGAATAAGCGCATGAGTAATGCCCATCTTCTTCATAATATCGCGAAGGCGAATAAGTCCTTCGTAAGAATCGAAGTGGGTGCGGCGGGCAAATTTTTCGATCTTGTTGCCCTTTACAACAAACGCAGGAGTGCCGTCGTCTTTTTGAATCTTCTTAATAGTCCACGCAAGTATCTTCTGCTCTTCTTTAAGGGAAATAACCGCAATACCCGAATCATCGTCTTCAGCAACCAATGCTTTTTCTTCTTCACGTACGGTAATAACTTCTTTTCGGAGCTCACGAAGCACTTCGACAAGCCCGGTGTGCGCCTGTGAAGAAATGGCAAATACAATTGCGTCACCCGCTACGGCCTTTACAGCCTCTACTTGCATTTGTACGATTTCGGCGTCGAGGCCTTCAATTTTTGTGAGTGCAATTACTTCAGGGCGCTGTGCAAGATCTTCGCTGTAGGCAGCAAGCTCATTACGAATCGTCTTGTATGCCTTAGCGATATCGTCACTGTAGGCGTCTACGAGGTGCAGAATAACCGCCGTACGCTCAACATGGCGCAAGAACGCGTCACCGAGTCCCTTACCTTCGCTGGCACCCTCAATGAGACCAGGAATGTCGGCGATCAGCAAACTACCATCGTCGATATCGGCAACACCAAGATTAGGTGTAAGGGTCGTAAAGGCATAATCGGCAATTTCAGGGCGAGCGTTCGAAACGACGCTAAGGAACGTCGACTTACCAGCATTTGGGAATCCAACAAGCCCTACGTCGGCCAAAAGCTTTAGCTCAAGCTCGGCTTCGAATGTATCACCAGGTTCGCCCTTTTCAGCAACACGTGGCGCCTGGCGTACTGATGACCTAAAGTGGGCGTTTCCAAACCCACCATCACCACCACGAGCAACAACAACCTCTTCGCCGTCTTGCGTAAAGTCAGCGATTACTTCGCCGTCGCGGCGAACGATAGTACCAACTGGCACCTTAATATAATTTGGAGCGCCAGACTTACCGTGGCGGTCACGTTTTGCACCAGATTGTCCTGGCTCACCCTTAAGTTCTGGTTTGTAACGGAAGTCGATAAGTGTATTGAGGTTTTCAGATGCAACAAAAATAACGTCGCCGCCCTTACCGCCGTCACCGCCATCTGGGCCACCTTTATCAACATAAATTTCACGCCGAAAACTGACGGCTCCATCACCGCCGCGTCCAGCCTGCACAAAAACTTTGGCGGTATCTACAAACATATTCTTCTATTATAACAAAATTGCCCCTGATTTGACAGAGGCAATTTATTATTTTTGAATATAGTAATTATTATGCGCTACTATTCTAGTGAATATACATATAGCGGCTGGTTGTTGAGGCAGGAATAATGCGCTCAGCAACGTTGTGAAGACGATAGCCGTAGTTCATGTCGGTAATACGAAGGTCACCGTTTGGAAGCACTTCTTCAACAATACCTACGTGGTTACCAGATTGGATTACCGCACCGGCCGCAGGAGACTTGTTTACCGTGTAGCCCATACGTGCTGCTTGTGTAGCCCAAGTGTAGGCGTTTCCAAGTACTGTTGCAGGAAGTGGACGGCCCATCTGTGCACGCTTTACGTAGGCGTATACGGTACAGTTACCCGCAGCGTAACCACCCTGTTCAGGAGTGTATTGTGTCCACATACGGAGCACGCTACCAGACCATGCACCAAAACCACTTACAAAGTAGGTTGAGTACACTGGCGAAGGTGCGACGTATCCAGGGCGTTCGGTTTCAGGAAGAACACCAGATGGAATCACAATCTTAAGCCCGGCAGTAAGACCGTTAAGCTCAAGGTCGTTATAAGTAACGATCAATGAAGCATCGGCCTTATAGCGTTCTGCAAGCTTTTCAATAGTGTCGCCATCTTTCACGGTGTACGTAATACCATCGCGTGGAAGAATTTCAACAGTAGAGCCAACTGCTACGGTATTACCCGAAAGGTCGTTTGCCCACTTAATAGTGTTTTCAGATACACCAAACTTAGCAGCAATGCTCGCTACGGTGTCACCTTCGACTACCGTATAGGTGGTAATATTACGACTTGCAGATGAAACAGCAAGGATTGTTGGCTTAGCTGCTGCATCGCCGTCACCCGTAGAGGCATATTCGCTTTGGATACGTGCAGAAACGGCACGCTCAGCGATATTACCTGCAATTGGGAGGTTTGCTTCTTTAGCAACCGATGCTGCAATGTCGATTGCAACAACTTCGTTCACAGCGGTTTGTGCAGCTTCTGGTACGGCGCCGGCAATAGGAGCAGCAGAGGCGCTTGAGGCGACCTCTTGCGGTGCTCGGTATCCAACACCAATAACAGATACGAACAGCACAAAGACGCTGGCGTATATAGCGACGGTTGACGATTTAATACGACCTTTTTGGGATCGTTTTGTAGTATGAGCTACCACGCCTTGTGAGCGTACTGCAGCTGTCCCACCCTGAGTATTACTTTTGGTAATACTACTCGTAAAATCATTACGAATTATCGTTCTCCTGCCGCTCGGATTTCTCTCGAGGGCGACTACCGTAATCAGACTTACTTCCCTGTGCGTTTACACAAGGAAAAGGATACATGTCGACCAGTGTTATTAATATAGTTTAGCTTTCTGGTATCCGTGCGACTTTTCAGATAGGCGCATTCGCATTCCTTCCCCACTCGCAGGTGCTACTGGTCAAAACGGACCTCGGTATCACTAGTAGATGGATATGCAAAATGTGCTGTAACAATTGTAACAACTATAGCTTTTTAAGTCAAAGTGCTTGGCATTTTATTTGGCAATGATCGCGAATATTAGCTTCATGCTCTTCAAAGGTCCGAGAGAAATATGTCACGTCGTCATCACCGCTTAAGAAGTACAAATAGTCGCCTTCTGCTGGGTTGCCTACAGCTTTTAAGACCGTCACACCGGCATTAGCTATCGGGCCAGGAGGAATGCCAGGATATCGACGCGTGTTATACGGTGAATCGTAATTTATATCGCGAGGAACACCTAACTTGTCGGTAATATATTGGTAGGTCGGGTCAGATCCTAACGCCATTCCTATCGAATGTCTTGTAAGAAATACTTGAGCAATTTGGCGCTCGTCACCCCCAACGGCCTCTTTTTGGATAATCGAAGCCATAACAATGCCTTCGAACAGACTCAATCCCTGCGCCTTGTATGCGGCAACTAAATCATTCTCTTGAACAACACTGTAAAATTCGTCAAATACGTGCTCTAAAATCGCCTCAACACTCGAGTCGGTGCCAAAGTTATATGTTTCCGGGAAAATGTACCCCTCTAGATCGGCGCTGGCAGGCTTGCCCTCAAACAACGGTGATGAGTATGATTTTGCGAAAGCTGCTTCGACCTCTTGCTCAGAATAGCCAGCATTCATGATTACTTCTTTTTGCTTCTCTAGGGTTGTACCAGGAAGAAACGTTAGCTGGAAGGTATCAACATTTCCATTTGAAAGGTGGTCAACGACCTCTGGCATAGTTTCGGACGGTGAAAGTCGATACGAACCTGCTTGAAGGTTATTTTGTACCCCCTGGATTCTTGTATAC
>JBOHNV010000028.1:0-7794 GCA_050730895.1 Candidatus Microsaccharimonas sp. | reverse complement strand
GTATTCGAACGCCCATGTGCGGAAGTCGGCAAAGGCAGGGGTGTTTGGGAGGTTCTTTGAAATGTATGACCAGTTCATATTTATGTAGTCACCAAGAAGCTCGTTTGCACGCCACTGCGTTTTTTGATATCCCTCTGCGCTGGAGCCCATGGTGTGCGAGTGGATGGTGAGCGTTGATGCGCCCGGAAGTTGCGTTTCTTCGGTTGGAGTTGTGTTGTATCCCCACGCTTCGACAATATCGATTTCGCCAGAAAGTGAGTTACGAAGCCAAAAAGCCGAGAGTGCACCGTACGTTTGGGGTCCAGTCGGCATTTTTGCACGGATTTCCCAGCGACCGTACTGTTGCGCATAGGAAACATCGCTCGCGTTGATAGAACGGGTGTCTATGTAGCCGGTTTTGTGAGTTACAACAGGGACATTTCCGGGGTTACTTGGCTTCGTGTAGGGCTCATCAAGCCACGCACCGCGTACGTGAAGAATACCCTCTTCAACGCTTACTTGATCTCGGCTCGGTTCGGCGGCATCAAAAAGGAGTCCTAGGTCATCACGACCGCGGACGTTCCATTTTGCAGGATCAACGCCAGGCTCGCCGCTTACTGGGTCGATGTAATCAAATTCATCACGCCATACCGGGAGTCCCCAGTTTTCAAGGTACCCATCTACAACACGGTCTTTTGCTTGCGCACCGAGAGAATCTTTGATGTAGGTGAGGCCAACAATCATGATGCAGTCACATACCACTCATCGCCATTAAGCATATTCGTAGGCTCGACTGGACCGCGCCAGCGAACAGTGACGTCGGTGCGATTTGTACAGCGAGCAGTGCTTGCGGTAGTAAAATCCTGTGTTACAAGAACTTTTGCACCGGCAACGGGCGCGAAGCCAGGCTCAATAGTATTGATAGACTGGATTGTCGTTTGAAGTGATGAGGTAAGGTCGGATAAAGGAATGCCTGTGCTTGGCTTGGAGTATTTTGCCTCAAGCGATGCGTTTTGTTTTAAGCTTCCATCTGTGTTGTGCTCCACCGAGAGAAATTCGTTGAGAATAGATCCCCATTGTCCGTCATCTCCGCCTGGTTCGGGTAGCCTTACCATAGTTAACTCCTTATATCCTAGTTAATTAAACAATAGCACAATCGCTTTAGAAGTGAAATACACTTGAGTAACTGTAGTAAAAATAGTATAATGAACTCTAAGATTTAATAACACCTAGGAAAAGGAGCACTTTGAATGGCACAACCAAAGAAGCAGAGTAGCCCACGAAAGACGGGTCTCCGTCGAAGCCATTTGCGCTTGGAACTTGCACGCCGTGTAAACGGTAAGTCACCAGTGAAGGCAAAGGCAACCCGCAAAGAAACCGGTAAGGCGCTTGCTAAATAGCAGGCGTTTTCACTTTACATCGCACTTTATAAAAAGCTACATTAATAACAAAGAGAACTAAACGCTTATGGCATCTAATCGTCATCTCGGACGCATCGTCGCATTACAAACACTTTACGAATTTGAATTTCGCAAAGAATGTGCAGACGATTCTGTTGATGTTAAAGAAATACTATCTCGTAACCTCGAACGCTACGAGACGGCGATTGACGACATTACCTTCGTGGAAACTCTCGTAAATGGCGTTTTAGAAGAAGAAAAAGCCATTGACGAGAAGATCCAGCCAATTGCGCCCGACTGGCCAATTGAGCAGATCGCTCGAATCGACCGTAACATTTTGCGTATTGGTGTGTATGAGCTTTTGCACCAGGCAAAGGTCGTTCCACCAAAAGTGGTCATTAACGAAGCAGTTGAGCTTGCAAAAGCGTTTGGTTCCGATAACTCGAGCAAGTTTGTGAACGGAGTACTTGGTACTGCGTACCGCACCCTTGTAGAGGGAGCCGAAAATGGCGACACCACAGTTCGGTAATTTCAAGAAATACTTTTCGCGAAAAAAACCATCTATCCAAGAAATTGTCCGTGAACCGACCGCCGGTGGGATTGTTTTTCGTCACGGCGAAAAAGGCGTCGAGATCCTTCTCATTCAAGACGCAAAAGACCGCTGGACGATTCCAAAGGGGCACATTGAAGAAGGCGAAACTGCACAGCAGACCGCTCGTCGCGAAATCGGTGAAGAAGCCGGCCTTACAGAGGTTGATATCCTTGGATGGCTTGGTAAAATTCACTTCCGCTACCGCCGTATTGATAAATTAGTACTTATGACCACACAAATTTATCTGGTGCGCGCTAAGGGCGACACAAACGCTATTCAAAAAGAAGAGTGGATGAACGGTATTCAGTGGTTTTCTTTTCACGATGCACTTGATGCGATTGAATACGAAGATATCGGTAAATTAATGCTTCTAGCGATGAAGCGTATTAGGCAGGAAGGCTTGTAATGAGTGGAATGCAAACAGCTCCGTACCAAGAGTTTGCAAGGGATAAAATCGGGTTTGAGTTTGAAAACATCGACCTATTAGTAACCGCATTAACCCACCGAAGTTATGTAAACGAACATCGCAAGAGTGTTTCAGAGCACAACGAACGACTTGAGTTCCTTGGTGACGCAGTGCTTGAACTCGTTGTAACGGATTACTTGTTTAATACATTTGATGAAGCAGAGGGAATCTTAACGAGCTGGCGCGCATCGTTGGTGCGTACCGAAAGTATTGGTGCTGCCGGCCAGCTGCTTGGCTACGAACCGCTCGTTCGTATGAGCCGTGGTGAAAAGCAAGGGAGTGAACGTGCTCGATTGCAAATTCTTGCCAATGCCTTCGAAGCAGTAATTGGCGCAATCTACCTTGAGCGGGGCTATGCTGCAGCAGAAGTGTTTATTACAGAGCATATTGTCTCGAAGCTTGAAGGAATTCTTGCCGAAGGGTCATGGCGCGATCCAAAGTCACATCTTCAAGAGGTGATGCAGCGCGTAGATAGCGTTACGCCTCGCTATATTGTGCTTGAGGAAGTCGGTCCTGATCACGATAAAATCTTTACACTTGGTGTATATGCTGGTAATCGACTCGTAAGTAAGGGTGTGGGTCCAAGTAAGCAGGCTGCACAGCAAGAGGCAGCAAAGGCTGCGTTAAAGACCTACCAAAAGTAAAAACACGGTGAGGCCGCCCCATATACGGGTTGACTTACAGAGATAAACCGTGTAAAATAACCAGAGAATTTAATAAAAGCTATTCAATCAATAGACTAAAGAGTTAAAGGAAAGTTTTAAGATATGCTCGCAATTCGTTTGCAACGCGTTGGCCGCGTCGGGTACCCAACCTACCGCCTCGCAGTACAAGAGTCACAACGCCACCCATCAAGTGGTCGTGTTGTTGCTTACGTAGGAAACTACAACCCACACACTAAAGACGCTCACGTTCAAGTTGAACTTGCGCAAAAGTACCTCGACAACGGTGCGCAGCCAACACCTCGTGTTGTAAAGCTCCTTAAGGATGCTGGCGTAAAGCTTCCTAACTGGGTAAAGGAAGCTGATACCAGCAAGCAAAAAGCTATCCGCAACGCTGAAAAGCTCCGCAAGAACCAGCCTAAAGAAGAAGCACCAGTAGAAGAAGCGGCACTTGCCGAAGAAGCTGCTGAAAGCGCTGAATAGTCACACAATAGTCTATTGCAAAACACTCCCAAATTACTCGGGAGTGTTTTTCTTTTGGGGAAAGTGATTATGCTTATGGTCCGCTGGTAATCATGCTACAATAAGACCACGATACTTTGACAGAGACCGGAGGAGGGCATATGTCGACCATAGACCAGCAGTTCATAGAATATATCGTAAAGTCAGTCGTGGGGAACCCAGATGACGTCGTCGTTGATCGCATTATCGACGAAAAGGGTGTATTACTGACACTTACCGTAAATCCAGAAGATCTTGGCCGTGTTATTGGCAAGCGTGGTGTCACTGCGCAGAGCCTTCGTACCTTGCTTCGTGCCTTGGGTACTAAAAACGATGCGCGCTATAACCTCAAGATTGTAAATAACGATGGGCAGACCGGTGCTGTTATAAGTAGTGATGACCGTACTGAACCTCGTGGCGAAGACGCTCATGTTTCCACAGATTCTGAGCCTGTGGAAAGCACAACAGATGAACCTGTGGACAATACATCTGACTATACGAAAAAGACTCGTCAAGAGCTTGCGGAACTCGACGACCTTGATATATAATCACTAGCAGTTCAACAAACACTTTGAACTGCGAGATCAGCTCATGCGAGCGACAAATCACCACATATTTGTTGAGAGCTTATGTGTATAAGAAGTACCCCATTTTTGGGGTTCTTTTTTATTGGCAAAAAAAGAAAGCCCCCTGAAGAGCGGCGACTGGAGTTATATTCGTAACTCAACAGCAGGCTTTCTTTAGGGGGTTACTCGAGCGTGTCGCCTTGTGCATTCACTTCCTTTGCGCGCTTGTGCTCCAGGTCGCGAAGCATCGCGTAGGTATAGGCGCTGACTTCAACGGGGCCGACGCGTTGTCCGTTGGTGCTGAGCGTCACCATAAAGGTGTCGTTCTGGACGTGTTCGACGTTGGTGTTGGCCTTGATACGTTCGAGGGTAATAGTGTCGATGTTGTCGGCGACGACTTCGTTTCCATCGATGGTGCTGATGGGGATTGTGCCATCTTCTGCAGCAATCATGGTACTCCTTAGTATAGGGGACTGCTAGCTTACAGATTATAGCACTTATAGACAAAAAAGTCAATAGCTGTTACACTGGTACAGATGAAGAAGATCCAAGTTGTGACCCTATTTCCAGAAATGTTTGAAGGGGTCTTACATAGCTCGATGATGTGGAAAGCCCAAAAAGAGGCTGCTGTTGAGTTTGGATTAATTAATTTACGCGACTATGGCATTGGTCCACGCAAACAGGTTGATGATACACCGTATGGTGGAGGCGATGGTATGCTCTTGAAGCCCGAGCCACTGTTTGCTGCGGTTGAAGCCGCAAAAGCGAACGACCCAACAGCGAAAGTGTTGCTTATGACGCCACGTGGGCAGCGTTGGAAGCAGGCAACGGCACAAACCTATGCCGATGCCGATCATGGCTATATTTTCATCTGTGGGCGTTACGAAGGATACGACGAACGTATCGTGAGTCTTGTTGATGAGCAGGTGAGCGTAGGCGACTACGTTTTGACGGGTGGTGAACTGCCGGCTATGACAATTATCGACAGTATTGTACGGCTTATCCCGGGTGTCTTGGGCGGGGCGGCAAGCGCAGAGATCGAAAGTTTTTCTGATGGTGAAACGCTAGAGTTTCCACAGTATACAAAGCCGGCCGAGTTTAATGGTATGACTGTGCCAGACGTGCTTTTAAGTGGTCACCATGGAGCAATTGCAAAGTGGCGCGAAGAACACTCTTTTAAGGCTGAATAGTCTCTTTGCGTCATACGGCGAGGGAGTAAAAAATATTTCCACAAAAAAACCCGCACGAATGCGGGAAATCTTGGTTGTGGTGGATATCGTATAGCGTTGGCTACAACAAGGTAAAAAATCTTTTTTGGATTTTTTGGAGTTTGTTTGTTTTTGTAACTTTCGCTAGTCATTACTTTAATCAATAATTGGCGAAAACACAAGCACTATTTTAGAGAATTGTAAAAAATCACAACAGTTTGTCAAAATAGCGCCACCAGACGTATACTATGAAGCATGAGTGTATTTGCTAAACCCACTACTGCACCACCTGCTCGAACAGATGCGTCTCGTCAAATCTCGCTTTTGTATGCCGGTATTTTGGTATTGTTTCTTGTTGCTCAATTGTTTACTTTCGACGAGTTCATCCAGCTTATTCCATCATTTAATCTTCCGGTCGGAGGATTACTGTATGCTGTAGCCCCACTTATCGTGGTAGGCGAGTTGTTTGCGTTGCCGTTCTTACTTCGTATGAGTACTAGCACGGCGCTTCGTTGGGTGAGCATGGTGTGCGGGTGGATGGTTGCGGTTATATGGATAGGTATTTCGTGGTGGGTTGTGGCAATGCAGCCCGGCGCTTCGACTGTCGGATTTTTAGGTACGGTTGGCGACCTTTCTCCGGGCTGGTGGGCGATACTCGTGGCGGTTGCTATGGGGATCCTTGCTGCATGGGCTAGTTGGGGACTGTGGCCTGGTACTCACGCGACCTCTACTAAGAAATAGTTGAGAAATGTACATAACAGGGGTATTATTAGGAGATAACAGGAGAAAACTATGGAGCTTCTAGCGAAACTCGAAAATAAGATACTTGGGTGGACTAAAAATATACCAAACCTTCCGCTGTCTATGCGAAAATGGCTTGCCGAAAACGTTTGGTGGTTTACAGCGCTTGCCTCGGTTCTTACTGGCATTACCGTCATTGGGCATTTGCTTCGATTGCAAGAGTACATTGCCGTACTTAATAACCCATTTGCGCCGCTCTACTCCTCGACAACTTTCGTTACTTTATTGGTAGTATCCACGATTGCTGCACTGGTGTTCTCGATTGCAAGTTGTATTATCTTGGGCCTTGCAGTGAATCCGCTCAAAGAAAAACAAAAGAAGGGCTGGGTTCTTTTATTCGTCGCCTGGTTGGTGGCGGTCATTTGGACAGTGGTAACAACAGTCATAACATTTAATCCACTAAGTGTCTTTACGGGGATTATATTTGGTGCCATTATGCTTGCGGCTAGTGGATACTTTTTATTCGAAATTCATGGGCAATTTGCACATGTTGAGCGTTCTAGGGGCGTAAAAGCCGAGAAAAAATCGAAATAAACCTACAATACATTATGGCTAAGGCTTGAGCATTTACCCCTATTAAGGTATAATACTTCGGTACCACAAATACCAATGATAGGGTGTGGCCAAGTGGTAAGGCACCAGGTTTTGGTCCTGGCATTCGGGGGTTCGAATCCCTCCACCCTAGCCACGCAATGATCCGTCCGAAAGGACGGATTTTTGCGTGGCTAAAGTTGAAGAGCCGAAGGTTCTCGAGTGGCGTGAGGGAGCGTATCCCTGTTATAGTAACAGTATGCTACTGCGTCAACGACTGTCTGATTTCTTCCACAAATATCTCCGGATTCCTTATACACTTCACGTTCACGAATTTCAGTCACCTAAAAAGCCAAAGGCCACCTTTGTATTTATTCATGGTATAGGAAACACGCTGCATTCTTGGGACGAGGTTGTTGCAAGGTTGCCAAAAGACGTGCGACTTATCGGTATCGATTTGCTTGGCTTTGGAAAGTCACCGAGACCTGCCTGGGCGGTGTATAGCGCCAAAACGCAGGCACGGTCAGTTGGGGTGACACTATTAAAGCTCGGGTTGGTGCAGCAGCCAATTGTTGTGGGGCATTCGCTAGGGGCTTTAGTGGCTGTAGAGGTAACGCGTCGGTATCCGTTGGTTATAAGGCAGCTTGTGCTGTGTAGCCCACCCTTTTACGCGCCAGAATCTACGAAAAAGGGGATAAAACCACCTGAAGATGTACTGCGTGAACTCTACAGAATCGCTAAGAAGTTTCCCAGTCAGCTAGAAAGAATGTCGCCACTAGCGGTGAAGCTTGGATTGGCAAATAAAACGCTCAATATTACAAAAGATACTGTTGTGTCGTATATGGCTGCTCTTGAGGCGAGTATTATTAACCAGACCTCACTTACGGATATCGCGAAGCTTCGAGTACCTATTGATATTTTTTACGGTATACTCGACCCGGTAGTGATTAGAAAACATATTACTGAGCTTGCCCGGACACATGAAAATGCAACGGCACATAAGTTAAACGCGGGGCATGAGGTCGTGGGGAGTTATACGCGAAGTTTAAGTGATTTTCTAAAAACACTTAGTCGGTAGAGAGTCGCGG
>JBOHNV010000027.1:0-9907 GCA_050730895.1 Candidatus Microsaccharimonas sp. | reverse complement strand
ACGGTACTCCAACCGGTGGTGTATTTGGGTTTGCATCGATTGCGATTGAACTTATTAAAAAACTTGAACCTGACTACGTAGCGGTTGCTTGGGATAAGCCAAAAACAAATATTCGCAAGCGACGCGAAATTTACCCAGAGTACAAAGCTGGCCGTAAACCTGCACCTGCTGATTTTTACGCACAGGTGCCCATCCTCCATGAGCTGCTCGACGCGTTTGGTTGGCCATTTTACGAACTCGACGATTACGAGGCCGACGATATTTTAGGTACCTTTGCGATTGATGCGACTGAAAAGGGAATTGAAACATATCTACTCACCAGTGACCTCGATGCGTTGCAGCTTATTAGTCCAACCACTAAGGTGTATGCTATTAAAAATGGCCTCTCAAACCTTGAAGAGTTCGACGTTGCCGCCTTTGAGAAAAAGTACGGCATTGATGTTGAGCAATTCCTTGATTATAAATCGCTCGTAGGCGACTCGTCTGACAACCTTCCAGGTGTTCCGGGTATCGGGCAAAAAACCGCCACGTCGTTGCTGCAAGAGTTTACAACACTCGATGGCATTTATGAAAATCTCGAAAATATTAAACCGACGGTAGCCAAAAAACTTGAAGAAGGTAAAAAACTTGCCTACATGACAAAAGAAGTAGGGAAGATCTGGTGCGATGCGCCGGTAAAACTCGACTGGGACGTTGCTAGTGTTGACGATACCGACCTTAACAAGGTTGCGGCAATTCTTAAGCGTCTACAGTTTAGCTCACTTGAAAAACGACTTCCAAAGCACATGCAATTTGCGAGTGCGAGCGAGTCGGTGGTTGAGCTTGAATTAAAAGCCGAGGCGCTTGTTGAAACGCCATGGCCAGCCTCGCTTGTAATTGACGGTCCTGTGTCAGTGGAGCTCATACAAGACGCCGTGTGGGTCTCAACCGACGGTAAGACCGCGCACCAAAAGCCAGTAGGTGGGGTAGACGCAAGCTTATGGCGCGTGCTCGAAATGGCAACCGTTGTTAGTTACGACGTAAAGGCGTTGTACCATGCACTTGATGCGCATGGCATTGCGGTACATTTTATGGATATACATGATTTGCGTCAGGGCGCGTTCCTTATTGACCCATTGCAGCGTGATCGCTCGATGGCAGCACTTGTAGGGAGCGAAACCGAAGCGCCACTCGAAATCCTTGCGGGGTTGCGCGCCGAATATACCCGCCAAGTTGCTGCATTTACGGCCGAACCAAAGGTTGCTACTATTGCGCGCGACTACGATTTTCCACTGACATACACACTGTTTGCAATCGAACGTCGTGGTGTAAAAATTGACCCCGGACAGTTTAAAAAGTTCAGCGAAGAGCTCGGGGAGCAGCATGCGAAGCTTGAACAAGAAATGTATACAATGGCAGGATACGAATTTAATATTGGTAGCCCAGCCCAGCTTTCAGAGGTGTTATTTACGAAACTACAACTTCCTACAACAGGTATTAAAAAGGGAAAGACCGGGTATAGCACCGGGCAGGCGGAGCTCGATAAGCTTCGCGGCCAACACCCAATTATCGAACTGATCGAAAAGACGCGTGAGCTTGCTAAGCTCAAAAATACGTACGTCGACACACTGCCATTACTCGCAGATGTAAATGATCGCATTCACACAACGTTTAACCAAGATGTTGCTGCAACCGGTCGCTTAAGTAGTACTAATCCGAACCTGCAAAACATCCCGATCCGCACCGAACAGGGAAGGCGTATTCGTGAGGCATTTATTGCTGATGGCGACAAAGTACTGGTGAGCGCTGACTACTCACAGTTCGAACTCCGCCTGGCTGCAATTCTTTCAGGCGACGAAAAACTGATTAACGACTTTAATGGCGACGTTGATATTCACACTAAAACAGCGAGCGAAGTCTACGGTATTCCAATGGACGACGTCACCAAAGACCAGCGCCGCGCTGCAAAGGTTATTAACTTTGGGGTGCTTTATGGCATGAGCCCGCACGGCTTGGCGGCAAATACCGGTATGTCATTTACACAGGCTAAAGAGTTCATCGATCATTATTTTGAAATTCGCCAACCGGTTCGTAAATTTATCGACGACACACTGCAAAAAGCACGTACCGAAGGCTATGTAGAGACGTACTATGGCCGTCGCCGCCCAACTCCTGACATCCAAAGCTCGAACTTTATGGTTCGCGCTGGCGCCGAGCGAGCTGCTGCAAACATGCCAATTCAAGGCACTGAGGCCGATCTTATGAAGCGAGCCATGCTAAAGGTAGACGAAGAGCTTGGAGACCTTGGTATTCAAATCTTGCAAATTCACGACTCTATCTTAGTGGAGTGTCCAAAGGAAAATGGAGAGAAAGTTGCCGAGATACTACAGAACGTAATGGAGAACATTGCACCCGAGCTCAAAATTGCATTGAAAGTAGATGTTCATATTGGCAGCACCTGGGGAGAGCTATGATAAAAGCAATAATTTTTGACTGTTTTGGTGTTTTGCTCGGCAATGCCTACAAGATTCATCTTGCCGAAGTAGATCGAACCGACCCAGAAAAGGCTAAAGAAATTCGTGCTATAAACCACGCCTCGGATATGGGCATTTTAGCGCGTGGCGAGTCGGCATCAATTATTAGCGAGTTGTTCGAGATGGATGTCGAAGAATTCCTTGAAGAACAAAAACAGCTCGAAGTGCCTAACCAAAAATTGCTCGACTACATTATGACACTCAAGTCGCAGTACAAAGTAGGGATGCTCAGCAATATTAATAGTCGTGACCGGTTAAGTATTCGCTTCGCACCTGGCCAGCTCGACGCCCATTTCGACACCATTGTCGCCTCGGGTGACGAAGGCTTTGTAAAACCGATGCCCGAGATTTATGAAATTGCCGCCATTCGCCTCGGTGTAGAGCCGTCGGAATGTTTGTTCATTGACGATATTGAGGAGTTTTGTGAAGGCGCGCGCCGAGTAGGGATGCAGGCAATTCAGTATATTTCGAACGAACAAATTATCACCGATGTAGACGCCCTCATTGACCGAGGTGGAAAAAAGGAATAATCTATAGACATGGCTAATTATCGAACATCACGAATCGTCCCAACCGTTCTCACTATCATCATCATTATCGTTGCTATCGCAGGGCTTGTTGCTCTAGGTCGGCTTATCTTCTCGGGTGGAGGTTCTTCGAACTCCGCAGAGCAAATAGACATGTCGCAGCAAAACTTGCTTGATACTACGGCCAATCGCGCTGTCAGTATGACCGTTCGCGGCCCAATTGTTGCCGACGAAGATTTCCGCTCGTATCGCATTATCGTTTCTCCGTCTTCACGCACCTTCGAGGCATTCACTGGCTACCTCGACCAATCAACCGCTCGCCAAGTACTCCCAAACAACACTTCGGCCTATAGCCAGTTTGTTAACGCGCTCGACAAAGCAAATCTTGTAAAAGGTACGCCATTCGAAGGCGACAAAAATAATGTGCTCGGAATTTGTGCAACCGGCAAGGTGTATGAATTCAAGGTATTGAATGGTGAAACTGCCGACGAAATGCTTTGGACCTCAACCTGCAGCGGCTCATCAGGATCACTGCGCGCCAGTGTTGCACAGCTCTCGCGCCTCTTCCTTGATCAAATCCCTGAAGGTTCTGATATAACCGCCAGCCTAAAGCTCTAATATGCCCGAATTGCCCGAAGTAGAAACGGTTCGTCGTGGTCTGCGCGAACTGATTATTGGCAAGGTCGTGCAAACAGAACAGCACGATACCGAAAAGGGCTTCCCAAACACGTTGGCCGATGTTTCAACGTTTCTTCTGGGCGCAATTATTATCGATGTACGTCGCCGTGCTAAGGTGTTGATGATCGATCTTTCGACGGGATATAGTTTGGTGATTCATTTAAAAATGACCGGTCAGCTCGTGTTTGTAGGTGACACGCGATTTGGGGCGGGGCATCCAAACGACAGCCTCATAGGTGAACTACCCGACAAATCGACCCGAGTTTCGCTGCTTTTTACTGATGGCTCGGCACTCTATTTTAACGACCAGCGAAAGTTTGGCTGGATGAAATTAATGCCAACTGCCGAAATACCGAACATGAAATTTATGCAGAAGGTCGGCCCTGAGCCACTTGAAGACGATTTCACACCCCAACAATTTATGCAGCGATTTCAGCGACGAGCAAAAACTAATATTAAAGCTGCGTTGCTCGATCAGTCGGTGATAGCCGGCGTGGGAAATATTTATGCCGACGAAGCGCTATGGGGTGCAAAGCTCCACCCGCTTCGTATAGTCGGAAGTCTTACCGAAGAAGAATTCACTTTGTTGTACCACGAGCTCCGTGCCGTCATGAAATTGGCGGTGCAAAAGGGTGGTTCGTCGAATCATACCTATGTGAACGCCGAGGGTAAAAGGGGGAGTTATATGGACTTCGCTCGGGTATTCAGGCTCGAAGGCACTCTGTGTCAGCGCTGCGGTGCGATTATTGAGAAAACACGCGTTGCGGGTCGAGGAACACATATCTGTCCCGTCTGCCAACACCTTTAGGCTATACTAGAAGAATGATTACTTGGTTGGTTGGCGAAAACTCGTTTGAGGTGCGTGAGGCACTAAAAGGCATTGAGTCGACTTTTAACGGTACCGCAGAGCGCGTCGATGGCCTCGAGCTGACCCTTGCGAGCCTGCCTGACCTTCTTATGGGTATGAGCTTGTTCGCAACCGAGCGCCTGGTGGTGATATCGGACATTTCGCACAATAGTTCACTTTGGGAAAAGCTTCCTGATTGGTTGCCACGGATTAACGACACGATTCACTTAGTATTTATTGATGCCAAGCCAGATAAACGGACTACAAGCTATAAGGCATTAAAAGCCGCCGCTGAACTGCACGAATTCGCTACCTGGACCGACAAGGATACGGCAAAAGCAGAGCAGTGGGTGAGTGCGCGCGCAGGTACGCTTGGTATGAAGCTCGATAGGAATATCACAAGACACCTCGTGCAGCGTAGTGGCCTCGACCAATGGCAACTTGCCAATGCGCTTGATACACTTTCGTTGCTCGATGCGGTAACGATCGAAGCGATTGATGCGATTGTCCCGCAAAACCTCAGCGAAAATATTTTTCAGCTTTTCGAGACGGCGCTCGAGGGTAAGCGGCAGCAGGTTGCCGAGATGCTTGATACGCTTTCTATACAAGAAGACCCATACGCGCTCTTTGCGCTACTAACTTCGCAGGCTCTTACACTTTCGGCGGTGACATTTGCCGATGATACTGTAAATCCTTCAAAAGACTTTGCGATCCATCCATTTGTTGCCTCAAAACTTACCCGGCACGGTAAGCGCCTCGGAAAAGCGAAAGTAGGGCAGATTATTGAAGCCTTTGCTAAAACAGACGCCGACATGAAACGGTCAAAAGCCGAACCGTGGCTACTCGTTGAGCGTGTACTTCTTGAAATCGCGCTGTAAGTAAGCGCGCCAAAAAAAATACCCCGGGAGATCCGGGGTATAAAAGTATGGAGTAGGAAACTACTTAGCAGCTGGCTTTTTAGCAGCAGGCTTCTTTGCTGGGGCCTTCTTTGCAGCAGGCTTTGCGGCAGCGGTTTTAGCAGCAGGCTTTGCAGCGGCTTTCTTTGTAGCAGCAGGCTTTACACCAGCTTCTTTTGCGATTTTCGCAAGAAGTGCCTTACGACGTGCAGCAGTGTTCTTGTTAAGAACGTTCTTCTTTACAGCAGTGTCGATAGCGCTTTGTGCTGCAGAAAGTGCAGCAGCGGTTGGCTTGAGGTTAAAAGCTTTTACGGCTTCTTTAAGAGTACGCTTAGTAGCGATGTTGCGTTCGCGACGTGCGACAGTTTGTTTTGCTCGCTTGATAGCGGATTTGATAATTGGCATGAGTTTCCTTTACCTTAGATTTATTACATCAATCAAGGGGTGATTATAGAGGAAAATGATGAAAAAGTAAAGGGCTGGGGCTGGCCGGTAGGGGTATTTTCCGGCCAGCAAGTCTACATACCCAGAGAGGTTCACTGTTTCGCGCCAGCTCGTTCCTCGTGTCGCTACTGTTAGCTGCGGAACTCGCTTCGCTCAAACAGTCCTCGCTAAGGCAGGAGCAACACAAGTCACTTCGTTGGACTCAACAGATACCTCCCAGGGCATGTAGACTTGCTGGCTAAGAAATACCCGGGGCGCCCTCGGCTCTTTACTTTACTTATTGACTACTAAAAAAACCTTATGCTATAGTGAGGCAAACGCGTCTACCTAAAAGGTAAAAAAGAAAAACACCATGGATGAAATAAAAACCAAACAACAAGTTGTCGAAAAGATAAAAGAAGCCAATAAAATATTGGTAACCGTATCGAGGAGTCCATCGGTCGACGAACTGTCGGCTGCGCTCGCATTAACGCTAATTCTTGATAAACAAGAAAAGTACGCAACGGCTATCTTTAGTGGTGAGACGCCACCAGCTATAGCGTTTCTTGAGCCTGAAAAGACCTTTGACGATACTACCGATAGTCTTCGTGATTTTATTATCGCCCTTAATAAAGAAAAAGCCGACCACCTCCGCTATAAGGTGGTAGACGACGCTGTAAAGATTTTTATTACCCCGTACAAAACTACCATTGATGAAACCGACCTTGAATTTAGTCAAGGTGACTACAATGTTGAGTTGGTAATTGCTCTTGGTGTCGACAATCAAGACGATCTCGATAAAGCCCTCGAAGACCATGGCCAGATTTTGCACGACGCAGCAATTATTACTATGACGGCAGGTGACAACACTAGTACGCTGGGTGGCATCGACTGGCATGACTCAAACTCGAGTAGTTTAAGCGAAATGATCGCTGGGCTTGCCGAAGCTTTGAAGGTTGATAAAAAGAAGCCACTGCTTGACGGCCCAATTGCAACCGCACTCCTTACCGGTATCGTTGCCGAAACCGACCGTTTTAGTAACGAGCGAACTTCTTCACGCGCGATGACCGTTGCTGGTAACCTTATGGCTGCCGGTGCCGACCAACAACTCATCGCAAACGAGTTGCAGGCATCTCAAGAGGCACCAGAAGCACCGGCCGATGAGCCAGAAGCACCTGAAGATACGAATGACGACGAAGAGGCGAGTGATGTTGAAATCGACACCAGCTCAAATGATGGCTCGATGTCGATCAAGAAAGACCACGACGCTACAGCGTTAAACGTTAGTCACGAAGGTGAAACGCTTGCCGACCTAGACCTTCGCGTTCTTGGCGAAAAGAAAGCCAAAAAGAAGGTAATTGCCGAAGTTGCAAAGGCTGAAGCCGATGCCGCAATTGCCGAAAAGGCTGAAGAAGCTCAGGCGTCAGCATACGGCACACCAGCTACTGAGCTAGCCAAAGAGGACGTCGCACCTTCTGTTGAGTCAGCTGCCGACACCGCACCAAGTCAACCGGTTGGAAGTGCCTACGCCGCTGAAGAAATTGGGGAAGAACCTTCATTTGGTGGAGCTTTGAACGCTACTACCGAGCAAGCTGCCGATGATGCGCGCCGCGAAATTGAGAATGATCAAAACCGAACTATTCTTTCACACTCTGCCTTCTTAGGAGGTGACGACCCTGCACCGGTAAATGCCTACGCTCCCGACGCCGAACCAGCTGGTTTCCCAGGTGCGCCACCGGCAGCGCCAGGCTCTGTAGGAGTGAACGACCTATCTTCTTCAGACAATAGCCTTCATTCGGCCTACGCATTTAGCGATGGACCTGCAGCGGCCGAGGCGCCAGAACAATTAGGCGGTTCTCTGGGCTCTGGTCGAGTGATTCAGCCACTTAGTGAGCAAGCTGCTGCACCCGAAGCGGTCAACACCGCCTATGCAGCCCCTGCTCCAGAAGCCACTGCTGCGCCAGCTCCTGCACCAGTACCAGCCTATACTCCAGCGCCTGAACCGCTTCCGCAGCCAGCTCCGGCCGACCTTGGCCTTCCGTTGCCACCGCCAATTCCTGACTTTTCACAGGTAAATGCGGGTGTTTCTGCGCCGGCTATTCCGCTACCGCCAACTCAACAGCCAGCGATTTTGGGCGATATTTTAGCACCCGAACCACAACCGCAATTTCAACCACCAGTAGCACCCGAGCCGCAACTTCCACCGGCACCGCAGCCAGTTGCTGCAGACCCAGGGCAGTTTCAAATCCCTAGCCAACAGTAGCGGTGCGGTATAATAGCCTTTATGAATGATTTTCCTCCAGTGCCCGAAGACGGCATGGTCCTTGTTGATAAACCCGCCGGAATAACTAGCTTTGGTGTTGTTGCGCGTGTTCGTCGACGTCTTTCTGAGCAGCTAGGCAAAAAGGCAAAAGTAGGACACACCGGAACGCTCGACCCGTTTGCTACGGGCCTTATGATTATTGTTACTGGAAAAGAATGTCGCAATGCGATGAACTATTCGAAGCTCGATAAGGTATACGAAGCAACGATTCGCCTAGGGCAAACCAGCACTACCGGCGACCCAGAAGGTGAGATTACCGATGTGGCCGGCCCTGTGCCTTCTAAAGAAGCCATAGAGACCGTTTTAAAGCAGTTTACAGGCGAAATTACGCAACGACCACCCATGTTTAGTGCCATAAAGATCAACGGCCGGAGGGCCTACGATCTAGCGCGTAAAGGCGAGGTAGTCGAAATGCCTGAACGCCAGGTGACAGTGTACAGTCTTGAACTGCTTGATTATGTCTACCCAGAACTGCGCATCCGCACTCACGTGAGTAGCGGTACCTATATTCGTACACTCGCCGAAGATATTGGCAAAGCGCTCGGCACTGCTGCGTACTGCTCGGAGCTTCGTCGCACAAAGGTCGCGGAGTGGAGCGTTTCGGACGCTACTCCTATTGCGATAGACTAAATGGTTATTTTTGCTCGTCGGTAGGTGAGCCGTCAGTAGGGTCGATGTTTGCTGTTGGCATATCGTGGTTGTCAGACATAGAGGCAGAAAGATTATCCCCACCAGGCATTGAACGTTCGGTTGGACTAAGATCGAGCGGCTTTTCATGCTTGAAGAACTTGCTACGAACCATTTCTTGCATAAGGCGCGCTTCTGCAAGGCGGTCGGTCATAGTTGCACGAGTGCTCGGATCGTTGAGTGCATCGGTAAGTGATTCGTAAATCTTTCGTACAGTAGCGAGGTCGTCGTCTGATCGAGGGGCGCCCTTTGCATCAACCTCGATAATATCGAGAATACTTGGCACGCCCGCTTTTGGATTACCTTTAATGTCACTTGCAAGCCCAACGAATGCACCAAACTTCATACCGCCAAGGTTGGCAGATGTTGTGTTACTGAGGGTTTCAATACGTGCTTTATTGAGGTCGCGTGTAAAGGTGTCGCGGACTTGGTCTAGGTTAGTAACAGACTTGTCGAGCTCGCCATTATTGAAGCGCTCGATGTATCGTTGGAGGCTAAGTTGAGGATCGGCCTGAATGTGGAATCCACCCTTAGACTTCATGTCGCCAACGTGACGCGCTACAACGGCGTCAACCAGTGACTGGTCGATAAACTCGCTTGAACGGGCCTGGTCGAAGACACTTACCTGACCATCTGATGCAGCAATTTCCAAAGCGGCTTCGAGGCGGCTTGGTGAAACGACAAGGCGGTCGGCTTGAATTGCAGAATTTGCCTTACTAAATACTTTCTTGATGGCGTAGTCTTTAACAGAATCACCCGCTTCAACCGCTTCGGTTTCAAGAAGAGTAATAGCATTCTGACGGGCATCAGCGTTAAGTTTGGTTAGGGTTGCAACTGCGTTTGCCTGGGCACGTTCACGAGCGATAACCTGGAACTCTGGGCTGCCGTACCCCTGAGCAACATCAAGTAGACCTGAGTCGGTGCGCATGCGTTCCGAAATACTACGTCGTTGTAGGTAGTCGCTTTCTTGCTCGCTCTGCTTCCAGGCTGCTGTTTGAATAACATTTTCAGCC
>JBOHNV010000026.1:0-9963 GCA_050730895.1 Candidatus Microsaccharimonas sp. | reverse complement strand
TTGCAGTACTCCACAAAGAAACCTTTATTGTGGCGCACGACGGCAAGGTAGTAACAACCCCGTGGGACAACCCAATGATGATCTGGCGCGGGGTAACTGCCGCAAAAGCCGCCACCTACTGGCTCTGGAGCCCAAGCAAACCACTCGAGGCCGCCACGACCAGTATAATTGCGAAATAGCCAATAAAGTGATATAATATATAGATTATGTCGAATCAAGAAATTGCCTACACCTCGACCGCCGAAAAAAGTCCGTTTCTTAATGAAACGAGCTATTTCGCGCACCGTGACCCAAAGTTTCTTGAAGAAGAGCTGTTTCTTGACGATATCGTAACCTACGGACAAACCGAAGAGGCGATTCCGCTTGAAAAGAGCTACCTTGCACGGCTAGAGCGCCTTACCTACGCCAACGAAGGGCTCGCCCAGGTTGCGTTTAAAGCAATTGCCGTTGCACAATACGCTCGCCAAATTAATGTTGCGCCGCGTACACATAAAGATTCTACGTACAAGAATATCGGGCTTCTGCTGGAGAAAACCATTGCCGAGAAAAACCGCCTCAAATACGGCCCAAGCGGCGAGCAATACCGTCGCCACGCTGGTATTACCGGCCTTTTAGCAGAAATGGCCGTCTTTACTGCGCTTTCTTACGACAGCCAGCTTAAACACCCGCTTACTGGTCGTCCTCGCACCGCACCTGCGCATCACATCCTCCCAAGCAGCGTCCACGAAGATAGGGGCGAATGGAGAAGCCCGGGGGAGCGAGACAGCCTCGACAACCTTACTGGTTTTGACCTCAAAGTCTTCACCCCCGACGAATCAACACCTGTTATTCCATTACAGGTAAAAAATAGTCTTCTGTATAACAAGAAAAACTACGCACCAGGCGTGACAATTATTCCGCTCGACGAAATTGCAGCCGTCGACGAACGCAATGACTCAGTCCTGCCGGCAATGCTCCGCGACGAAGCCCTCGGCCGCCGCACCCGCGCATCACGCCTTCAGCTCAGTGCTACCAATCGAATACTCGATTCACTTATTCAGTTCAAGTCGTAGCCTTTCGTGCTCGCGAAGCCGCTTCCGAACACATCAAAAAGCTCACTGTACGTACAGCGTCGTCTACAAGGGTAGGGTAGGCATCGCGAACTGCGTCTTTCACCCTGTCTTCAATTACGTTCCATTCGGCTTTTTGCCGCCGGCTATAGTCTTTATGAGCCCAGCTTGGAAGCTCCATTCCAGCACATGCTTTTTCGGCCGTGGCAATCACCTCAAGCACTTGCGGTAGAAGTTCAGGCTCAACCGCATCAGGTTTGCGCGATGGCAAACCACCACCATGCAAATATTGGTTCGTGTATTTTAAAATCGCAGCATCCAATGGCGAAAGGTGCACGCCGCGTCGTTCGCGTTGACGATTAGCATTATATTCTGCAGTTAAGTTCCAGTCAGACTCTGACGTTACCGTTTTCATTGCGGCAAAGAGTTCACCGCGCTCAAGCAGGGCTATGTCTGCGTGACGGGCAATGAGTTGCCCCTTTTGCCATGGAATTTCTTTAAATAGCGCCTCGACCTCAGCTTCAGCTCCAAATAAAATAGGATCGAGCAGAGCAACGGCCGCGTCTTCATCGAGCAGGTCGCGAGTTCCCGCAGCATCGCATAATGGTAAAATTGCACTCCATAGTAGTAGGTGTCGTACAAAATCTTCTTTAATGACTTCAAGATGAGCCTTTGAGATAGGGAACATAAACGTGCGCGGCTCATGGTTGGCATCAGCCCCGGCACCGAGCATAAGATAGAGCGCGTCGTCTTTACGGACAACCTGCGGAATCCAGCCACTTTCGCGACGAAACACAACTTCGTCGTATACATTATCCACGGGTGACCTCCTTCGTTTCAGAACTTTCACCAGGTGCGTCAAACACCGGGCGCAGCTCTTGGCGAATAGTCCTAATAGTCGCAGGGGAAACCTTCCAGCGATCAACGTCGGTGTCCTCGAAGGTAATCGTGTAGCGGCCTGTTGTACGCTCAAATTGCACGAGTAATTTTACCGGCAACGATTCGCCCGGCTTGTACTTGTTTTGCACGTACTCGTCAACAAAAGGAATGACCTTCCAGGGATCTGCCGCCACGGCTGAAATAGTACCATCAGGTGAGTACGTATATCCAGATGCAGCGTTAAACGTACCCTCATAAGAATCAATGATCAGAGCAAATGACTCCCAGTTCTCTCTGTCGAATTGAGGACCGTCCATATTTTCAACGAGTGCACGAATGAGTGCGATTGATGTATCCATAGTGTTATTCTCCCTTATCTCCTTTCTATTATATGCTATAATACTCTCTGTTATACATCTTGCCGCGGTGGTGGAATTGGTAGACACGCAAGACTCAAAATTTTGTGCCCTTACGGGCGTGCCGGTTCGATTCCGGCTCGCGGTACCAAGAAACGTATACGAAACAAAATCACTCCACTGCGGGGTGATTTTTTGTTACCCTGCAGTCATCGCCAAAAACACTGCTAATGCTGTACAATAAAATACAGTAAACAGATATGAATCCAAATAATGGTAGTCAGGGTGGGGGCACGCCGAATCCTAGCACCCCGCAAGAACAACAGTCGGCAGCTGCGAACCTCATTCGATCGCAGATTGATGCTCTATATGGTGGCGAACCGGTAGCTTCGTCACAACAGCCAGCCGCACCTCAACAACCGACCGTCAGCCCTAGGACGCGCCAATACATTAACGCCGAACCTTCACGCACCGGCCAAGCACAGGTAAGTTACTCGCCTCAGGCGCAGCAATCCGTAGCGCAGCCAGCAAGTGGCAACACACCCGCTGCAAGCACCCTCAATCACCAGCTTGAAGACATTAATCCCTATGAGCGCACCCACACGCCACACCCACAACCACAGGCCGATCAATGGAAGGCCTACCACAGCGCATGGCAAAATTACTACCAAAAGTATTACGAGGCCTATTACACCCAGCAGCAAGCGTCAGTAGAGGCGATAGGTCCTATTGGTTCGGCCAGCAACCAAACAGCCGACCAACCAGAGAGTAAAACAAAATACCTCACACAGCAAACCGACCTTGAAAAAACCACCGAGGATCTTTCACGCGACCAAGCGCTTCATGAACTTCGTCAAAAACTACTTGGCAAAGTACGCACACAAGCCAAAAAAATTCGCCGTAGTCGCCATTTCATTCCTATCGCAGCCGCACTCGCCGTGGTATTAATTTTCGTCTTCTTGCAGTACAACCGCGTATTGATTGCATCAGTCAACGCTTACGTATCGCCGGGGGCTATTGATTCACAAAATATTGTCATCGACCCAGGCAGCGACGCCGAAGTTGGCCCCGAATCTAAGCTCATAATTCCTAAAATTAACGTCGATGTCCCAGCCATTTACGGCATTGGCTTCGACCACGCCTCGCAAATGACTGCCATGGAAAGCGGTGTGGCGCACTTTGCGATTCCGGGCGCTAACAGCAAGCCAGGCGAAATAGGGAACACCGTGCTTTCTGGCCACAGTAGTAATGACCTTTTTGATGGTGGGGATTATAAATTTATCTTTGCGCAACTCGACAAGCTCAACGCCGGCGATACCATTTACACCAACTACGAAGGAAAGCGCTACACCTACGTGGTGACGAAAAAAGAAGTCGTAAAGCCGACCGAAGTAAATAAGCTCGTGTACCCAACCAACAAACCAATGCTCACACTTATTACCTGTACGCCACTTGGTACGGCCATCGACCGCCTATTAGTGACCGCCGAGCAAATTAGCCCCGACCCAGCTGCGGCAGCTTCCGCACCAGAAGGTAGCGGCCAATCAGGCGGCCAAGAAGCAGCAATTCCAGGCAACTCGCCAACGATGCTTGAACGACTCTTCGGCGCTCGATAGCACTATCAGTAGATTGTTCACTAGCTAGAAACTACTAGGCTGCGCTACGCAGTTCGCTGGCTCGCGCCTTGTCGTTCAGCGGTAACGTTCGTTGCTAGCTGCGGAACTCGCTGCGCTCAGACAGTCCTCGCTAGGGCAAGAACATTACAGCTAAACTCCTGGGCTCGCCAGATACTGCGTTTCACAGTCTAGCAGCTTCTAACTGCCGTCAGCTAAAACTACTAAAGAATCATCTTCACGCGTTGCAAGTGGAAGCCTTCATCAGACTTTCCAATGCCATAAAAGAATCGGCCATTCTGGCTAAAGCTTGCGTCAAAGCCGCGTTCGACATTCATAATTTCAAAAACGTTATTGCCGTTAAAGTCACGCATCATCAACATGCCGCCGTCATCGTTCCAAAGGTGAGCGCCGTCGAGCCATTTCAAACTACTCGCAGAGGTGCCTTGCGCAGCCTTTACCACGCCCATGTCGGTACGTTTGTGTTCAAGTTCGTAGCTCTTAAATGACTCGCCGCTCTGTGCAAGTACAAAGTCTCCAGCTGGGCTAAAGCTAAGTGCCGATACCGCGCCCACAAGATCGAGTGTTACAAATTCTTTGAGGCTCTCGGCGTCTTCGCTACTTGAGCTAGGGAAATCGCCAGTTAATACCGTTACAATACTGCCTTCGCCAATCGCAAAGTAGTAGTCGCCAAAGTACTGGGCCGTCGCAATTTTTACCGGCGAATCAAGTGTCGTAGTAGTGTGAAGAATATGTGGTGCCTGGTCACCCTCGCGGTACACCCCAGCAACGCGCTTTGTAGCATCAACTGCGTCGAGACCAACATAACTTACGACCTTGTTGTCGAACAGGCTAAACGATTCAACATGAGTAACGAACGAACGTGAAATCGTGTCTGGGCCAAGATCGAGCTTTCGAATTGTTCCTTCGTCGGTCAGTACATAAAATACCTCACCACTTGAGCCACTAAACTTGATATCCTTAATACCAACGCTAAATACCTGTGTAATATTTTCGGTACGTGTACCATCCTGGGTATCCATCACGATCCACTCGTACGTATCTTTATAGTTGTGCTTCACTAGCACATAGCGGCCAGCCGCGTCCCATGAAACAATAGTAAACGAGTGCGTCACACCTTCGGTAAGCGCATCGGTAATCTTTTGCTCGGGTATGGTAATAAGTTCGGTTTTTACTTCTTCTGACCGCAAGTCAACACGGTGGAACTCAGCAACATCTGCTTTTTCCTGAGCCAACGCCCATTTATTGTCTGGTGAAATCGAAGCGTTCACCAAGGTTTCATAGGTAGTTACAGTTTGCACAGGGCGATTCGTCGGGACAAGAATCGCATAATCGAGCCAAGTAAGAGTACCTGCTTTCAAATCAAGTGTACGGTTCCAGTCTTGGTACCCCTTGAGCGTCATGCGAACACTGTGCGTTCCTGCAACAACAGTTTGCTTCGTAGCAGTCCGACTACCTATATATGTATCGTCAATATTTACGTCTGCACCAGTTGGTCGAGAATCAAACTGCAACAGCGCACCTTGCTGCAAACTACCGCTATCACTATTAAAACGGAAGCCGAGCATAAAGAGAATCGTAAAGGTTGCAATAATAATAACGGCAAGCGTCGCGGCACTCGAGTACAGCACGCGGCGAATAATAAATTGTTTCTTTGTAGGTTTCTTAAACATAATGTAGCTACCCTTGAGTATACCAAATATAAAACAGTATCTGCTGAAATTAGACTTGCATAAGCATCTTATTCGCACTAGTATAGAGAGTAACACTGTGTGGGCAAGGGTATCTTTTCCACCTGTAATAATGCGAGAAACACTGCGAGGAACAATTAATTCATGGCACCACACAAAACTGTCAGTATTAACGGTCGACAATATGATTCCGTTACGGGGCTTCCAATAAAGCCTGTCGAGGTATTAAATCCCGACAAAACACCGGTCAAAAAACCAAAGCCAGCTCCAGCTCCGGCCAAAAAGCCGGCTCCTCGCGTTACTCGCGGCACCACAACATCTGAAGTTATTGCCGGGCCACAGCGCTCACAAACGTTGAATCGTCGTGTTGCTAAAAAGCCCGCCGCTCCACAAAAAGTGGTCACAAAGCGTGCTACGCCTGGTCGCCACATGGACATTGCCCGCAGTGCAAATGTTGCGAAGTTCGCAAAAAACCCAGAAGTAAAGGCCCCGGCACCAAAGCCAGCAGTAGCTGCAGCAGCTTCCAAGCCGGTTACTAAGCCAGCTCCAAAGCCGCTCGCGAAACCAGCGCAAAAGGCCTCAAAGCCAGCAAAACCAGCTAAGGCAGACCGTCCAGCACGAGTGCATCCTATCGCACAACGCGCCGCACATCGCAAAGCAGTAAAACCAGCCGCTCCACAAACCGCTAAAGACGTAAAAGAAGCTGCAATTAGCAAGGCGCTCGCCACCCCAGCAGTAGCACCAGTAAAGTCAAAGTCTCGTGGCAAGAAGAATAGCTGGAAGAACAACAAAACACTCCGCCGCGCGCTTCTTATTGCCGCCGCTATCGTAGCTGTACTTGCCGTAGCGTACGCCGTGTACCGCTTGGTTCCAAACATCTCCGTATCAGTCGCTGCCTCACAAGCCGGCATTAGCGCAACGTATCCAGAGTTTACCCCAGATGGCTACGCACTGAGCCACCCGGTCACCTATACTGATGGTGAAGTGGATCTAAAATTTGACTCAAACAGCAACAACAACTATTACACGATCACGCAGACACGTAGCTCATGGGACTCATCGGCTGTTCTCGATAACATTGTCACCCCAGTTGCCGGCGCAAACTACGTCACCACCAAAGAGCGTGGCCTCACCATTTACACGTACGGCTCAAGCGCTGCCTGGGTAAACGGCGGAATCCTCTATAAGATCGAAAGCAAAGCACCACTTTCAGGCGACCAAATTCGCAAAATCGCCACAAGCTTATAACGATTATTCTTAGAGTCAGAGAGGCGAGGAGCAGCAGCTGCATTGTCGCTCCTCTTCCTCCACCTCAATAAAAATGCTATAATAAGTAGCAATTATGACATCTATTCGAACACGATTTGCCCCAAGTCCAACTGGTTTTATGCACGTAGGTGGTGTCCGCACCGCCTTATTTGCCTGGCTTCTAGCTCAACAATCTAAGAACACAACGGGCGAGGGTTCGTTTATTCTTCGTATCGAAGATACCGACAAAGTCCGCGAAGTAGCGGGGAGTATTGAGCAAATCGAAAACAGCCTCCAATGGCTCGGCATTAACTGGGACGAAGGCGTAAACCAAGGCGGGCCATACGCACCGTACAAGCAGTCTGAGCGTCTTGCCATCTATAAAGAATGGGCACAAAAACTTATCGATGCTGGTCGCGCCTACGCGGACCCGTACAGCCAAGAAGAGCTCGAGGCATTTCGCAGCGAAGCCAAAGCAGCGAAACGTCCGTTCTTGTACCGTGACCACCGTCCAGAAAACCCACCAGCATGGGACGGTACGCAGCCGCTTCGTTTTAAGTCGGACCCTAAGCCCTACACCTGGGAAGACGCCGTTATGGGCACGCTTTCTACGGGCGAAGACGCGATTGACGACTTTATTCTTATTAAAGGCGATGGCTATCCAACCTACAACTTCTGTCACATTGTCGACGACGCAATTATGGGCATTACCCACGTACTTCGCAGCCAAGAATTCGTCAGCTCAACCCCAAAGTTTCTCAACCTCTACGAAGCACTCGGAGTAGAGAAGCCGACCCTCGCTACACTTCCATTCGTTATGGCGATCGATGGCAAAAAGAAGCTCGGTAAGCGCGACGGCGCAAAAGACATCCTAGAATACGCCAAAGAAGGCTACCTCCCAGAAGCCATGGCGAACTTCCTCGCTACTCTTGGCTGGAACGACGGCACCGAGCAAGAAGTCTTTACCGTACAAGAACTTATCGACAAGTTCTCGCTGAGTCGTGTCCACAAGAGCCCAGCCCGCTTCGACGAGCAGCGCCTCTTATGGCTTAACGGCCAACACATCCGCAACCTTAGCCTTAATGAACTCTACGAGCGCGTTGAATACTTCTGGTCAAAATCAGCGATTGAGTCTACCGAAGAGCGCCGCAAGCAAGTACTTGCACTTGTTCAGGACCGCTTAAAAACGCTTGCCGATCTGCCAACACTTACCAGCTATTTCTTTGAAACTCCAACACCAAACTGGGATATGGTTACCGAAAACAAGCAGCTCAAAAAGCTTGAAACCGAAGAAATTCGCACGCTGCTTGAGGCCACAAAAACTGCACTCGCAGCTATTTCTGAAAACGACTTTACCGACGAAACCGTACAGAACACACTTAATGCACTCCTTGAAACGACTGGTCAAAAACCAGGAATCCTGTTTAGTCTTATTCGCCTAAGTGTGTCATGGGCACCGTTTAGCCCGGCGCTTAACGAAACACTAACCGTTCTTGGCCGCGACGAAACCGTCGCTCGTATCGAAACAGCCCTCAGAAGCCTAGAGCCATAAGCGTCTTTTTGCTATACTAAGCCTAATGAAACATTCCGGGGCGGGCTTTACTATTGTTGAACTTCTTATTGTCGTAGTGGTAATTGCGATACTTGCGGCAATCACAATTGTCTCCTATAACGGCATTACCACGCAGGCATACAAAACAACCGTCGACTCCGAAGTGTCGGCAATGGCAAAACAATTAGAACTCTACGCCGTCAAAGCCGACAGCTATCCTATTGGCGATACGGATTTAAAGCCGCTTGTTCAACAAGCTGGATTATGGAGCGCAACACGAACAGCCGACTGGAATTACCTCTACTGCACCAATGAAAAGACCTTTGCACTCTTTCCATCAAATAAGAAGGTCGACGCACAGGAAAGTCCCTTGCCAACCGGTGCCACCCTACGGGTCTACACGACCGAAAAAGGCTGGGATACCATTACATACGACCCCAACGCCTCACCAGGTGACACCACTGTAGCTAACGACCTTTGCGCAACCGCCCTCCCGGATCGCGTCTGGCAGCGTTGGTTCTCGTCAATGCCGTAACGTTAGTGCTATACTATGCTTATGTTTAAACGCTCGAAAAAGTCGTCGTCCACCTCGGCCGACGAATTCAACCCTTTTGCTGCTCCCCAAAAGAAAACCAACAAATTTGTTGTTTGGGTAAAAGGGCACAAAAAACTCGCCATCATTTTAGGTATTGTTGCTGTTCTTTTAATTGGTGGGGGAGTTGCCGCTACTATTTACGCGCTCAATCAGCCAACCGAAGCCCCGGCAAAAGTAGCGAAACCAAAACCAGCGCCAAAACCGGAACCCGTAAAGTATTACTCGCCACTTACGGGAGCGCAGGTTGAAACCGAAGCCATTACCAAGCAAGCAGTAACGGGTATTATGATCGAAAACAGCCCCGACGCTCGTCCGCAATCGGGTCTTAAAGATAGTGGCGTCGTGTTCGAAGCTATTGCCGAGGGCGGCATTACGCGCTTCTTGGCCCTTTACCAAGAGCAAAAGCCACAGCTTATTGGACCGGTTCGTAGCGTACGCATGTACTATGTTGACTGGGTCGCCGCCTTTAACGCCAGCGTGGCACATATTGGCGGAAGCGCCAGCGCTTTAGCAGAAGTCCGTAACGGCAACTACCGCGATATCGACCAGTTCTTTAATGCACAAGCCTACTGGCGCGCAACCGACAGGTATGCACCGCACAACGTGTACACTAGCTTTGCTAAGCTCGACGAACTTAATAACGCCAAAGGGTATACCTCTTCAGAATTCACTGGCTTTACACGTAAAGATAGCACCGCAAGCGAAACACCTAACGCCACAAGCATCAACGTCAATATTAGTAGCGCGCTCTTTAATAGTCACTACGCCTACAACGCCGCTACAAACACCTACGACCGCTCGCAAGCTGGTGCACCACACCTCGACAGGGAAGCGGGGCAAATTAGCCCCCGCGTTGTGATTGCACTAAAGGTTACGGAACAAAAAGTATTCGAAGATGGCTGGCGCGAGCAAATCAACGCCGTCGGAAATGGCACTGCCTACATATTCCAAGACGGCAC
>JBOHNV010000025.1:0-12705 GCA_050730895.1 Candidatus Microsaccharimonas sp. | reverse complement strand
CCCCGGAAGGTCGTAGCCACGAATAATATCAAAAGGAATCGAAAGTTGCTTTTGTACGAGCACTTTTACAATCAACGCAGCCAGGGCCGAACCACCCATGCCAGTAACAACGACAGAGGTAATAGCACGGTCATCATGT
This sequence comes from Candidatus Microsaccharimonas sp., assembly GCA_050730895.1. Classification (GTDB taxonomy): domain Bacteria; phylum Patescibacteriota; class Saccharimonadia; order Saccharimonadales; family Saccharimonadaceae; genus Microsaccharimonas. The sequence goes on along the minus strand of JBOHNV010000025.1, from coordinate 12,566 downwards.
TCGGCATTCCACACATGTGCATCGAACGCAGCTTGCTTATACTGCTTTGCAATAATACTAAGCGCTCCCTCTGGATCGCGCTGTGCAATAACGTTAACGTTGTCTAAGATATCTGTCATAAGTATTCCCACCAATCTGTATCTATGATACAGTATTTTTAAGTAAGCATAAATGTTTTAACTCGAGGTGGGCAATGGATATTACTCCGCAAGACAATACTTTACAATCAATTAGTGACGACCAAGAGCTGGCAAAAGCTTTGGCCGGCGTTCTTCCTGACGACGAAGAATCAAAAAACGATACTACTCAAGGCTTCCAATTTGAAGAAACCCCTGCAACCGCAGCGATTCCTCCAATTCCACAAGCCGAAGCACCTGCCGCCGAGGCGCCTGCTGCAGCACCGGTACTACCAACTCCTACTCCAGCAGCTACAGCCCCTGTTTCAGGCTCATCTGACCTCGACAGCATTAAGCTTAGCGCGCTTAAAGACCTTCGACCACTTATGGACAAGGTGGACCTCCCTGCTGAAGAGAAGTTCGACACCTATCTTATGCTCATCCGCAGCACCGACGACAGCTCACTCATTGGTCCTGCCCACGCAGCTGCTCAAGGTATCGCTGACGAAAAGAAGAAGGCTGAAGCACTTCTTGAAGTCATTAAGGAAATCGACTACCTCTCTCGCAAAGACCAACCGACTGTTTAGTCAACAATTTGCCTAATGAAAGCTCATGCGTTGTAATAGATGCATGAGCTTTAACGTTGAAGCAAACAATTCTACCGAGCCCACACCGGCACTCGACCCGCGGCGCTACGAAAAAATTGAACAAGCGAACCTGGAGTCGTGGTACCTTACTCAGGGCTATAGGCCGTTCGAGGCATTTCAAAGCTTTGCAAGCGCCGGTCCTGCACGTGTCGACATCTCGAAGCTTTCCGCAAAAGAACTCGCAGAGACTGCCGCCGCGAAGCGTGTAATTACCGGTGGCAACATGAGTCCGCTCGGCCCGTATGGTCCCATTGAGATGACCGATGAGCAGCGCGTTAATGACGCAAAAGATAATATGGCGAAGCTTTTTGAGTCGTTATCTATTTCTGCCGAGTCGGTGCATATGTTATTTCCTGAGCGTGACTACACCACTCCGTTGACCGTTATCGATATCGACGCGCAGCCCGATGAAGAAAACACAACATTTCCACGGCGTGTTTCGACTTCAGGCGACTTCATCTACACTCGAGACTCGAATAAAATTCTTGCCGCCAGGCCGGCCGACTGCCCAATTATGTTTGCCAGTGCCGACACCCCTGAGGGGAAAATATATATGCTCGTCCACTACGCCTGGCAAGGTGCAGCCAATCATTACGTCGAACAGACCGCCGTAGCACTCAACGCACTTGGCGTCGATACAAACAGTATGAACATCTATTTAACTCCTGGAGGGCAAGCAGAGAACTACCCATACACCAACTACCCCGAAGATCCACGCGTTCGGTTCCCCGACACCGAAGGGTTATTTGTAAATGTCGTTGAAAAAACAAACGAAGACGGCGCAAAGGTTTGGGATTTTTCCATTGATACCCCAAAGTTTGTATATGACCAAGTTATCAAGAAAATAGGCGTCGACCCTACCCAAGTATTCTGCGACACGTCCGACACAAGCGCGTTGAACTCAGGCTATTCATCACATGGGCGCTCACGAAGGCTCGCTGATCAAGGTGAAAGCAATACACGCGATATTGTAATTATGCGCCCAGCGGCTCACTAGCAAGTACGTTGCGTTTCGACAAATGCGGTACAATAGACATAATGACCGCTCGCTATGCAACTGAAGTAGAAATCTCTCAATGGGATTCGCTTATTCTGAAGAATCCCGATGGCGGGAATGTTTTTGCCAGCCTCGAATATTCTCACATTAAGCGGTTGCAAAAATATACACCACGCTACATTATTGCCGGAAAGATAGCCGTTACAGTACTTGAAAAGCAAACAGCACCATTAGGAAAATTATGGTACTTGCCAAAAGGGCCGGGTGTAACCTCTGCAAAACAACTATTTGATACGCTCAAGGCGCTAAAACCGCTCGCAAAAAAGGCAGGGGTATTTGCAGTTCGCGTTGAATCGGAGCTCGATCGTGCCTCACGCGCCACTATTGAGCGCCACGGGCTTAAAAAGGCAGCGCCGATTATCCCTAACCCTTCAACAATCACTATCGACATCTCACCTTCTCTTGAAGACATTTTAACCGGACTCCCACAAAAAGGTCGCCATGCGGTACGACGCGCCGAACGTGACGGTGTGACCGTTGAGAAAGTTGCCGTTACCGAAAAGAACGCGCAAATCATGTACAACCTTCTGGCTGAGACTGCCGAAGGCCAGTTCGGCATCCGTAGTTATAATTACTACAAGACTTTTTGGAAAACTTTTGAAAAAGCCGAGATTGGGCAACTTTTCTTTGCTTATTTTGAAGGAAACGTTGTCGCCGGCGCCTTCGCAATGGTATTTGGTGAAAAAAGCACCTACAAAGACGGCGCCTCAGTTCGCCAGCGCACCGCCTATGGAGCAAGTCACTTCTTGCAGTGGAACGTTATCGAATGGGCAAAGTCACAAGGCGCACTCGTACACGACTTCTGTGGATCACCTCCAACCGACGAAATTAGCAACCCAAACCACCCCCACTACGGCGTCGGGTTATTTAAATTATCATTCAGCAAGCATGTCGTCGACTACATTGGTTGTTACGATTACATCCTCTCACCGCTTCGATATGCCGCATGGACAAAGCTGGGTGAACGCGTTCACCGCCGTTTTTACTACAAACAAACCAAAGATTATTATTATTAGGAGTCTATGAAGATTAATCGAACCGTAATTATGTCCGACGCGCTCAATTTTAGCGCCCTCCAAGCCATTAACCCGTATTACTTCGATTCTCATACCGACACTTCCCTGGCACAAGCCGAACACACGTCAATTAAGCAGGCCCTTGAAGCTGCCGGTGTTGAGGTAATTACTGTTCCTTCGCCCGCAGACAGTCAAGATGGCGTCTATACCGCCAATTGGGCCCTGGTTCGGGGCTCAAAGGCGATTCCCGCTCGACTCCCTAACGTACGTAAAGCTGAAGAAGCGCATGCGCGCAAGATACTCGCTCGCCTGGGTAAAGAACTTATCGAAGTCCCCGACGGCCTTCGTTTTAGCGGTCAGGGCGACGCATTAGCCTGCGGTGACCTGTTATTTTGCGGCAAAGGCTACCGAAGCGACGAAGCGGCGCAAATTTTTGCGGCCGAAACACTCGGGTATACCCGCATTCAACTACAAACAATTCCACAGCTCGACACAAACGGGCAACCCGTTATAAATCCTATTTCTGGCTGGGAAGATAGTTTTTTCTACGATATCGATCTAGCGTTGTCGATTATTCAACACCCAGATGGTGACAAGCCCGGCCTCATTGCCTATTGTCCAGAGGCCTTTACACCAGAGAGTCAAGAACTGCTCGAGAATATTACCGGGGTAGAAAAGATTAAGGTGAGCCTACATGAGGCTGAGGACGCCTTTGCTTGTAACCTGGTTTCAACCGGCGAAACCGTTATTATGGGCGACGGTGCACCGGAGCTCCGATCCGCACTAGAAGCACGAGGCCTCTCTGTGATCACCCCACACATTCAAGAACTTTCTAAGGGCGGCGGGTATATTCGATGTACAACGCTGTCGCTTAATTAGCGCTTTTTTCGACAAGTAACTCTTGGAGCGCAGCCCGTGCAACTTCGGCCTCGTTCCAGGGGTGCTCACCATCGGCACGTTCGATGGTTTTTTCGTGCCCCTTACCAAGTAGTACAACCATGTCGTCTTTCGAGGCCGCCTGCGTTAACGCAAACCCAATCGCTTCTTCGCGGCTCGCAATAAGGTGAAGTGTTTCGTTAAGTTTCTTTCCGGCACTTGTTGCGCCTTCGGCAATTTGCTCAAGAATCTTCTGACCATCTTCATCGCGATCATCTTCTTCTGTTGCAATTACTACATCGGCATAGGTACCGGCAATACTACCCTGCTCGGCGCGTTTGTTTTCGTCACGTCGACCAGCAGAGCCAAAAACAGCAATGAGCTTACCTTTTACAAGAGGTCGGACGCTCGAAAAGAACTTTTCGAATCCATCAGGTGTGCTTGCGAAGTCAACAATCACCTTGAAATCTTGCCCTTCGTTAATAGCATTCATGCGACCTTCAACAGATTCAAGTGCGGCAATACCCTTTTCGATTTGTTCTTTAGAAAGGCCAAGCTTTCGACCAACGGCTACTGCAGCTAAGCTATTATAGACGTTGAATTCACCAGGAATCCGCACTGAAATACTGTAGGCGTCTTCTCCTGCCTTTGCTGTATAGGTTGAACCGTCGCTCGAAAGCAATACATTTGACGCAGTAACATCGCCCATAGCAATGCCGTATGTTGTTGAATTAGCTACAGTATCGGTAAACAGTTGTGCGCTTGGGTCTTCGGCGTTTACTACTCCGTAACGGAGTCCGTGATTGTTAGCGATTTTAAATAATTTTCTCTTTGCTTCACGGTAGCGCTCAAAAGTACCGTGGTATTCGAGGTGATCGTGCGTTAAGTTCGTGAGCACTGCAATTTCAAACGGCAGTCCCCATATACGATTTTGGGCCAAACCATGACTCGAAGCCTCGACCACTACCCACTCGGCACCTTGCCGGTGGAATTCCTTAAGTCGGCTTTGCAGCACGCTCGCCTTTGCAGTTGTCATGTGTTCGCGTTGATGGGTGATATCGTCACCAACTCCATACGCAACCGTACTCGTAATGGCTGTTTTAACCCCCGCCTCGTGCAACATACGCTGAATAAAGAATGAGGTTGTTGTTTTTCCGTTCGTACCAGTTACCCCAATGATGCGCATTTTTTTGCCCGGAAACCCGTATCGTGCAGAAACGAGTATTGATTCAATTAAGTGGCCGGTGGGTTCAATAGCGGCAAATGCACGTCGCGGAATGACCGCTTTAACAACTTTACGAATATTCATATAGTCATTATACCTGTGTCGGCGCCACCCTAATCTACTTCTGCGCTTTTTATGCGGATATACCAATACAAACACCCTATACCAAGAGCACTGACCGCCGCAAGAATACCATATGTGATCAAGATACTTTCATAGCCACCACCTAGCCGCAGCTCGTCATTAGAAGATTCCGAAATGGAATCCGTAGTGCCCAGAACTGATGATTGTAGGCTCGTTGCGGGTGTACTGGCTGGAATCGCAAGTGAGATGACACTAGGCTCGTGTGGGGCTCGATAAGCTATTGCACTCGATACCTGTGATGAATTTGAATGGCTCTCTTCGTTTGAGCGCAGCAGCACTCCACCTGTCGCATCACTTTCGTCGCCTATACCACCACTCGAACCAGGTACGCCCGGTTCGGCCACTTGAGTGCTATACTCACCGATAAACACCGTTTGGTATATATCGAGCGAATCGCCAGTCGCACTTTCACCGAGGCTATGTATGGTATGGTAGCCGGTTACACCTTTCGGCAGCGTCACTTCACCAGTAAGTGACCCGTTTGCGTTGGCAGAAAATGCCCCTAAAGATATAGCGTCCGAATGGAGCTCAAGCGTCACGGTTTGATTTGGAGCAAATGTATCCGCAATAAACTCAAAAGCAACCTTTGCACCATCGATAAGCTGATTGTCGGTAATAAATGTCTGGGTAAGCTGTCGAACGGCCGACCAGTTCGTTTCTGGTGCGGAGGTCCAATAGCTCGGCGTTTCCAGCATCGATGCATCGAACCGGCAGGTATAACAACCGCCGTCTTGTATGAATGAATCCCCTAGCTGCGCGTAAACCGCCTGCGCCACAAGCGAATGGCCGTACGGCGTTGGGTGAAACGATTCGGCACCAATAAACTTGGTTTTTATAAATGGAATAGGAGCAATGTCGTCTCCATACCGGATTCCATTCATAGCTTTACTAGAATCATCGCACAACCGCTCACCTTCGAATACATGTTCAACATCAACAAACCGAACATTAGTGTAGTTGGCCGCAGCTCGGATCACCTGGTTTAGATACGAAATCGATTGATTCATATATATTCGTTCATCTGTACTGAGTAAGCTTAAAAGAACCAATCCACACGAAACGCTGCTCGTATCGTTGATTATTTTAGGGTACCCAACAATAAAGAGTGGTGTTCCGGCGTATTCTGAACGTATTTCGCCAATTAGCGCCGCCAGGGGCTCAAGCAGTCCTCGTATTTCGTGCGCTGTTGCAATTCGCCGCTCTGGGTCTGCCCACTCGCAAGTTCCTGGTTGCACACAGGTACTCAACTTCCCCATTAAGCCCACATTATTGCCGCCAATGCTCAACGACAGTGCAACAGGCTGCTGCTGCGTCGCATCGTCCACGGCGACCTTTAGTGCCTTTTGCACCTCATTTGTTCGAGAACCCGAACACGCCAAATTACTCGCCATCACTTGCCAATAATTTTGCACCAGGTACGGATACGACCGCACGCTCACGTGACACCGATTCGTTGGCGTATTTGTACCAGGTAAATAAAATGCATCACTTAACTCGCCCTCGCCACTCGTAAATGAATCACCAAAAGCAATGTATCGCCCTATTTCACCACTACCCGGCAACGAGCTGCCACCATTCGGCATCAGTCGTGCGAACACAGTATCTGTTGCAGTCGATACATAAGCACTTATCGAATCACCGCCAGCAGAGAATCGTGGCATATTTGCCAGCCTATAACCAGGAAATACATCGTAGGTTTCGAGCGGAATAAACGGACACGCGGTAATTGATTCAGCAAAATATTGTGTCATGCCCGCAGCAGTAGTATCACCGCAGCCGTCGGTCACTTCAAGCACTCGAAACCCTACATTACTCCCAGCGAAAGCCACTCGACGACCGTCGTCACTAATCGCCAGTTCGTAGGTTGGATCAAACCCATGCCCATACGTAGGCCCCGGAGCAGTAATGCGACGAACCTCTTGTGTACGCATATCCATTCGCACAAACCCGTAGGATCTAAGTTCAAGCACCGCCCAGTGTCCGTTACTCGAGATACCCACCGAACCGGTTCGTAAATTCGAATTGCCGGTTTTCAAGTACTGCAAATTCTCTGGATATTCAAACTGGTAATAGCGGTGCTCACCCTCATACAGCACTAAGTAGTCCGTAAAATTCTTAATAACAGCATGCCCCGTGGTAGTTGGCGTAATCATCGTATATAGCAGTGCTGTATTTTCAGATTGGCTATATACGCACCAGTACGTGTGTTCGCAAAAATTAGTAATCGGAATAAAGGCACTATCCGTAACACCCGCAATCGCATATGAATAAATACTATTATGCAAATACATCGCCATGCGAGTATCACCCTCTTTGCCAAACACACACCCCTCTACCAATTCGGATATACCTTCGACCTGAATAGGTGCCAACGCAGCTGGGCACATCGTTCCAAGGAACGACACCCCGCTCACTGGCATCTCGGCAACTTTTTGTAACTGCATATCAACCCAGCTATCGCCTGTGGTGGCGTGCACCCCGGTAGTACTTACTAGTGCAGAAAACACTACTCCCATTAAAATCCCCAAAGCATACTTAAAAAACCTCACAATAGTGCCCTCCTACCTGAAAATTACCTTATGTTCTACTTATAATTCTAAGACTGTTCTCAGCAAACATCAAGAATGAATGTCTAAACCACAACGTCGTGATACAATATAACAGATGAGAATTCTTGGAATTGAGAGTAGTTGTGACGAAACAGCAGCGGCCGTCGTTGAAGACGGTCACCGTTTGCTTTCGAATGTTGTTCGTACGCAAATCGATATCCATAAAGTCTACGGTGGCGTGGTTCCAGAAGTTGCCGCTCGTAGCCATATTGAGGTAATCAACCCTGTTATCGAACAGGCGCTTACCGATGCAAACCTTACCTGGAATGACATTGATGGCATTGCCGTTACCCATGCACCCGGTCTCTCGGGCTCCCTTCTGGTTGGTACCCTTGCGGCACGTACACTTGCCCACCAAAAGAACATTCCACTCTACCCTATTCACCACGTAGAAGCACATGTGTACGCTAACTTTATTACCGACCAAGCTAATGGTGTTGATTTACCCCTCCCTTCTAAACAACCGGACTTCCCAATGCTTGCCCTTATTGTGAGTGGTGGTCATTCACAGCTTGTCCTCTTTAAAGACCACGGCGACTACGAACTTCTTGGCCAAACCCAAGACGACGCCGTTGGCGAAGCATTCGATAAAGTGGCAAAAATTATTGGACTCCCCTACCCTGGCGGCCCTTCAATTGCCGAAGCTGCGAAGCACGGTGACCCAAAAAAGTACGCGCTACCAAAAGCAAAGCTTAAAGGTGCATATGACTTTAGCTTCTCTGGCCTCAAAACAGCCGTTCTAAGGGCCGTTCAACGCGAAGTGGGTGTCGACACGACTTTCCCTTCGTTCGAGCTTGCAGCGCGTCTTAGTGAGTCACAGCGCAACGACTTTGCCGCTAGCTTTCAGCAGACCGCCATTGAAACGTTGGTTGATAAAGCTCAAAAAGCCTTTAACGACTGCTCCCCTGCTTCAGTTGTCATTGCTGGTGGTGTAGCTGCTAATCAGGAACTTCGTCGTCAACTCAGCGAGCGACTTCCCCTTTCTATCGAATACGCCCCAATGCAACTCTGTACCGACAATGGCGCAATGATCGCTACCCTTGGTTGTTTCTATGCCCAGCGTAAAGACCCTGTTTCTCCTTTTGAAATTGAAATTCAACCAAGCCTTTCGATGACAAAAACAGCCTGGGCAAACCAAGCTGCTTAAGCTTATCCTCAAAACAATCTAAGGCTTCTTGCGACGAATCGTTTGAATTGTCTTTTTTGCAAACGGCAAGCCCTTACTCCATAGCGTATAAAGAGGGGAGAGCGGCTTATCGTACGTACCCACAAAAGTAGTGACATCAGCCGACCACCCCTGTTTGAAATTAGAAACACCTCCAGCAACAAGACCACCAAAGTCGTAGTTGCGTAGGCCCCATTCCTTCACTTTTCGAATCGCATGCCATTTAAGGGCGTAATTTGCACGAAGCTCCTGGCCGCGGTCATTCATACCGCCGTATAACTCATACGCCGTAGTTTCACTAATCGCCAGCCACAAGAACGAAATTGGCTCGTCGCCTTCATACGCAACAAAAATAGGTGAGTAGTCTTGCATTTGTAAGAACACATCGAGGTAATACTGGTCATTATGTAGGTTAAACCCGGCTCGGGCCGCGGTTTGCCGGTAGATCATCATACAATCCTGAATATCTTCGCGTCGTTTTACCTGCTTAATCGTTACGTCAGCACCCGATTTACGAATATATTGCCGCGTTTTTTTGGCCATATCCGACAACAAATCGCTTTCAGACTTGGTAACATCGAGTAAAATCGTTTCGGCCGACAACACCTTATTCGTAGACCGAACCCAGCCTTCAGGTTTATCAAACTCAAATAAATCCGGCTCAATCGAAAGCGCAACTGCGTGGTGATCACGCTTTGCTAACGCCGCAATTTTATCAAGAATCTCATCTTTATGCCCATCGTCGAACAGGGGTCCACGTGGAACATAGGCAAATGCCCGAAAAGGGGTAGGTAAGCGACGTACCAATACTTGAGCCGCGCCCACAATCTCGTCTTCATCATAGGCAAAAATTCGCTCGGCCTTCCAGCCGTGGCCTGCTTTTACCTGGCCCCACGCCCATAGTTGCAGCGGGTGACCGCCATGTTCCAAAACGTAATCGTCCCAATTATCCTTGTCAGTACACCGTTGCAGTTCAATCATACGTCTATTATACAGCCCCGCGCCAAGCCAGCACACCTCTATCGATTCTCCTCTGTTGTGGTATACTATTAACCAGAGAAACAGGTGTTAAAACCTAGAATTGAAATCTTAAAATTTACTAAAGATTTAATAATCTCATTTCACGTGAAACAAAAACGCATTTCACGTGAAATTGAAATCTTAAATAAACGTTAAATATTAGACAGGATAGCCACGTGAACCTTTCAAAAGCTTACGAGCCAAACCAGTACGAACCAAACATCTACGCACTCTGGGAAACCAGTGGTATTTTTAATCCTACCGGGGAAGGCAAGCCGTTCAGCACGGTTATGCCACCTCCAAACGCCAACGGGAACCTTCACCTTGGGCACGCACTCGACATGGGGCTTAAAGACATTACTGTCCGTCACAAACGAATGACTGGTCACGATACTGTCTACATTCCAGGTGCAGACCACGCCGGCTTCGAAACATGGGTTGTATACGAACGCGAGCTTCAAAAAAAGGGCCAGAGCCGATTCGACTTTACGCGCGAACAGCTTTACAGCCAGGTATGGAATTTCGTAGAGCAACAACGCGGCAATATGGAACTACAAGTTCGCGCCCTTGGCGTCAGCGCTTCATGGGAAAACCTCGTCTTCACGCTTGATGAAAAGGTTATTAAAACCGTTAACCAAACCTTCAAAAAGCTATGGGACGACGGACTCATTTACAGGGGTGAGCGCATCGTAAACTACAGCACAAAGTACCAAACCAGTTATGCCGATATCGAGGTTGATCACAAGACCGAAAAAGGAACACTATGGCACATTGCCTACCCTATGGTCGACCGTATTGGCGAAGTTATTATTGCCACCACTCGCCCAGAAACACTGTTCGGTGACACCGCCGTAGCCGTTCACCCAGAGGACCCACGTTACAAAAACTACATTGGTACAAAAGTAATGTTGCCGTTAACTGGCCGTGAAATTGAAATTATCGCCGATGAATACGTCGACCCGAACTTTGGTACCGGTGCAGTAAAAATCACTCCAGCCCACGACCCGAATGACTTCGAAGTAGGGAAGCGTCACAATCTTCCGCGTCTTCAGGTTATCGACTTCGATGGCACTATGATGAACGTGCCGCCACAATTCGCCGGCCTCGATACCGTTCAGGCTCGCAAGCGCACCCTCGCAGCACTCCAAGCCGAAGAACTCATTCGTAAAGAAGAAACTATCGAACACTCAGTCGGTTACGACTACAAAAGCGGCCTGCCAATTCAACCACTCATCAAAGAACAGTGGTTCCTCAGCATGAAGCCGCTTGCCGAAAAAGCGATTGCAGCACTTGAAGCAGGGGAGATTACCTTCTACCCAGCTGGTCGTAAGAAAATCCTCATCCAGTACCTCAAAAACATTCACGACTGGAACCTTTCACGCCAAATTCCTTGGGGTATTCCTATTCCAGCCTTCGTAAACACCCAAGATCCAAACGACTGGATCTTCAACGAAAACGTTGACGAAAAAACAATAGTTATTGATGGTAAGACCTACCAGCGCGAAGAAGACACCTTTGACACCTGGTTTAGTAGCGGTCAGTGGCCATTTATTACCACCGATTACCTCAACGGAGGCGACCTTTCACGTTTCTTCCCAACAGACCTCATGGAAACCGGAACCGACCTCCTTGACCGCTGGATTGCTCGCATGATCATGCTTAGCCTCTACGTTACCGGTAAAGTACCGTTTAAAGACGTCTACCTTCACGGCATGGTGCTCGACGAGCACAGCCAAAAGATGAGTAAGAGTAAGGGCAATGTTATTAACCCAATGGAATTGGTTGCCGAATATGGCTCAGACGCCCTTCGCCTTGGCCTCATCGCCAGCCGTAGTCCCGGTCAAAACCAGGCGTTTAGCGTTGACCGCGTCATTGCCGGTCGTAATTTCTGTAACAAGCTCTGGAACATCGCTCGCTTTATTCAGGCAAAACTTGGTGAAAACTATCAACCAGGTACCCCAGAAGCTCGCAGCCTTGCCGACCACTGGATTATTAGTGAACTTCAAACTGCTAAAGAAGCCGTAGATCGTGCTCTCGAGGGCTACCGCTACGCAGAAGCCAGCGACGCAGTGTACCACGCCATCTGGGATAGCGTTGCCGACTGGTACGTCGAAGCTTCAAAAGACCAAGACAACCCCGACCTTTTGGCCTGGGTACTCGAAACTTCTCTCAAGCTTGCTCACCCATTTGCGCCATTCGTGACCGAAACTATTTGGCAAACCCTTCCGTGGCGCGACTCACTCATTATCGGTGAGTCATGGCCAGAAATGCTGCCATTTGGCGATATTTCTGCCGGCCAGTTTGGACAGTTGCAACAAATCATCACCGAAGCCCGCTTTGTCGCCACCTCACTACCAGGAAATGACAAATACGAGTTGGTGTACTTCGATAATGCGCTTATTAACGACAACAAGGGTCTTATTAAGCGCCTTGCGAAACTCAGCGACATCAATGTTACCGACCAGCCAAAAGGTCTTCGCTTAGCACTATCGAACCACGACGCCTGGCTCAGCATTTCCGAAGAAACCCTTGAAGAACACAAGGTAAACCTTGAAACACGATTGGCATCTACGCACCAAGAAATCCAAAACCTCGAAGGTCGCCTTTCAAACGAGAACTACGTCGCCAAGGCGCCAGCCTCACTTGTAGAAGAAACCAAAAGGCAGCTCGAAGAAAAACAGGCGCTTATAC
>JBOHNV010000024.1:0-12864 GCA_050730895.1 Candidatus Microsaccharimonas sp. | reverse complement strand
ACGCCACATATCGCTTGAAAGCGCCGGGCCATAATCGCGCACACCAATCCGCACTACCCCCGCCTTTTTTAAGGCAGTGATTTGCAAATGCACCGCTGTCCCAGGAGTACTATAATGCAATGCGTTATCGCTAAAACCAAGCAAAATACGTCGCAGTAAATCACGATTAGCGACTAATAGTAACGGGTGCTTTCGACTCTTTACCTGGACGCGTTTATCGTACGCATCGAATAACGGCGCCAGTTCAGAAACAATGTCTCGACAAATTTGTTCAGGGTTCACCGGTTCAAGCGAGAACAGCGCTGAGTCAAGTCGTGCAGATTTCGTAAGGTCACTCGTAAGGCGAAGCGCTCGTTCGCTCGTGAGTATAGTTTGTTGCAACAGGCGTTGCCGCTCGGCAGCCGAAAGAGACTCGTCCTCTAGACGCAGTGCTAGCTGACGCACCAGCGCAAGCGGCGCTTTAAGCTCGTGAGCAGCCGCAATAAGCGGTGTCACTTCGTACCTACCATCCCCCGTGTTCATGTACCCAGTTTAGCACCCCGCGCCGTGGCAAAGCAAAGACAAGCGCAATGATTATCGGTTAAATTCGATCGTCTGAATGAGCTTGTTGAAATCGTCTTTAAATGTCTCGGCATCAGAGCGAACTGTCACGGTTTTATCGCGAATCTTAAAGATGACCGCGAAGCCACGAATGTCCTTACTAAAGCTTCCGTCAAGGCGGGTTCCATTTTGCTCGCCAAACTTTATGGCACTCGAGATAAGCTCACCTTTACTCACCTGTTGTTTGTACGTATCAACGACTTTGTCGTAGTCTTTATCTTCAATGGTAACGTGAAGTGCAAATTGCTGCTTTTCGCTCACAGTTGGAACAAGCACTGGGTTAAAGTATGCCTCGTAGGTGCCGCCGGTCGTTGCACTCTTTGCCTCGTACACACTCCAGGTCTTTGGGTAGTCAAATGACAACCTGCCGTAATCGTCAGGACCAACAAATTGACGGTTTGGTTGTTTCTCTTTTTCAAGGAACTCAGCAGCCGCAGCGTCTTTCACTTCTTTTTCTTTAATGGCAACGGCGCTCGATATCTTACTGTCGACGTTGTTCTTTTGATCAAGGTAATTCACATACGACCAGCCGGCCACGCCACCAACGGCAAGTGTTGTAAAAATAAACACAAAAGTCATAATCACCCACTTCTTGGCTGGATTCCTGCGGCGAACTGGAGGCAAGTTAGATGGTGGTACGGGACTAAAGCCGGGCTGCGGAGCCGGTTGCGGTGTGCCAGGTGTCGCAAATTGATCATGCGGCGCAGCTTGCTGGAACGGTTGCTGCGATTGTTGGAATGGCTGCGAAAAAGTCTGCCCCGGCTGACCTGTTTGGCCTGGTTGCATTGGCTGCTGCGGCGTCTGTGGCTGCGGCTGATACGGATACTCGGGGTTCATATGAGCTTTATTATACTTACGCTTACTTACGGTGTAAAGGATGGAAAATATATAGGTGGTACGCCTCGAATGAGCGCTCGGGTATGCGACCCGGTAAAGCATTGCCATAACAGACAAGTGTCAGTGGTTTCTTTAGGATATCAGCCTCGTGCTGCACCTTAGCGGTAAGCCGCTTACCATCGCGCCCCACAGCAAAAGCATACACAAGTGTCACCCCCCTAGGAAAAGGTGCCGTCCAGGCATTTGCCCATTGCACACGTATATTTGCATCACCCCACGACAACCACCGCGCAATCAACACAAACAATGGATGGATTTCGTAACCAATCGCCCGTGCACCATGACGACTTGCCTCACGAAGCACCACTCCATCACCGCTTCCAAGATCAAGTATAGTGTCCGATTCTGAAATCGGCGTGAACTTTTGGAACAATCGGCGCACATCTCGTTTATGCGAAGGGACATAAGGGGCGCCAAAGAAAACACTCACCCCAATAAGCACTACTACCGCACCGACAATATACACCCAAAGCATTAGTCTTCGCTATCGAATTTCTTCTTCACTACCTTAATATCGTTTTTGAGCTTTGTTAAGTTCTTTTCAATATCTTCGGCGAGTGTTTCGGCCTGCTTAAACTTTGTTACCGCGTCTTCAAGCGTAAAGTTAGGCCCCTGAAACCAGGCAACCAGCTCCGAAAGGTCGGTAAGTTTTTCTTGTACTGTTTTATTTGCTTCTGACATCTTTTACCTCCGCGGTGACATATGATTTAAGTGTTTCAATTTCAATAGCGTTTCCTGGCTTCAACTCGCCACGCACCAGTGCGTAGCCGCGTTTCAACACGTTGTCCGGGTTAAGCTGGGCAACCGCCACGCGCAATGTGGCCAGACGCTCAAACGTATCGTCGAGCCGCTCGCGAATACGCCGAAACGCTTGGTCAAGCTGCTCATGCGTACGCGCCGAGTACTGGTCGATCGCCTGGGTTAATTGATACCCCAACGACACCGCTTGCTGCCTGGCTGACCGAATAATTTCTCGCTTATCAGGCACAAGAATTTCAGCGGCATTCGTAGGTGTCGCCGCGCGCACATCGGCCACCATATCGGCCAGGCTATGGTCAACTTCATGTCCTACACCCACAAGGGTTGGAATACGACTTCCAGCAATTTCGCGCGCAAGTAGCTCATCATTAAAGGTCATGAGGTCTTCAGCACTTCCACCACCACGAATAATCACCAATACATCCGGCAGTACCTCAAGATTATTGAAATACTTTATGGCCCGAATAATCTGATCGGCCGCCGGGTCGCCTTGCACCTGCGTATGCGCAACGTCTACCGCCATTCCACCCCAGCGTTCATTAATAATTTTGCAAAAGTCTGCATACGCCGCCGATTCGGTGCTCGTAATAACCCCTACGCGACCAGGAACACGTGGCAAAGTACGCTTTCGCTCAGGTGCAAACAACCCTTCGGCCTCGAGCTTCGCTTTTAATAGTTCGAAGCCTTTCTTAATAGAACCTTCACCCACCGGCTTTACAGCGCGGACGTTCAGGCTAAACTTACCCCACTTACCGTTCAAGCGCGGCGCAGCCACAATCATCACCTTCATGCCATTTTCAAGTGGCACTCGGAGTTGATAAATTCCCATAAAACAATCAATCACCGATTCGTCGTCCTTGAGCTTAAAACTCACCCACTTCCCTTGACTCACACGGAATTCGCTGACCTCACCAATAATCGCAACGCTCGGATACGCGTACTCGAGCGTTTGGTTGATCAGCGCGACAAAGTCGCTAACGGTCAGCTGGACGTTTTCCATAGCGAATGACGGTTAGTTGATAGAAGACGTAGCCAAACATAATCGTACCTGCAAGGAGTGTCACGCGTGCAAGCAATGTACCGGCAATCGCAATCTCGGGCGACACCCCACTAGTTGCGAGAAACGCCACCATCACCGCTTCGTACACACCCGCGCCACCCGGAGTTACCGAAAGTGCACCGGCAATCGAAGCGATACCAAATGCAATGAACAGCAGTGCTGGGTCGAGCGGAAAGCCAAGTGCTGCAAAGGCAATCCAGATAAGCGCGACGTCGAGTATATTCGCCACGGCTGCCCAAATAAACGGCGAACGCAAAATCTTACGGTCACGGCGAATCGCTAGGTAGTCATCGTGAAGTCCATCAAAGAACTCGAGCAACACTTCCTCTTTGAGTGCTTTTCGCTTTTTACCCCGCGTAATCCACTTTACAAATCCATTTACTTTTTTTGTAAGCCAAGCAGAGAAACGGCGCAAACGCGCGTTACTTTTAATGAGCCAAATACCCAGCCATGCGCCACCAACAGCTGCAATCACTAGTACCAGACCGATAATTAAAATGATTGGCTCGATTTTGCTTTCGAATGCCAAAATAATAATCGACACCAATAACAGCGCGATAAAGCTCGCAAATGTTAACACAAACCGAATTAGTTGCGCCATTGTCGAACGCGACACCGACACCTTGTGCTTTTTCAACACCCACGCCAAGTACGAAAAGCCGGCCGCTCCCCCACTTGGCAAAATGTGATTTACAAAGTTAAGTTCAAGCGCCAAGCGCGTCATTGACCAGCGTGACATCTCTTGTAGGTTGCCCTTGGCGCGAAGATACGAGAAAATCATCCCCCCGGTTGCATAGTAACTAGCAAACTGAACTGGAATCAGCCATGCTAGAATCCATAAATCTACCTCGCCAATCAATCCCCAGGCCTTTCGAATCTCAGGCCACGCTGCAATAACTACAATAGTCAAAAGCAGCAAAGTAACAATCGTCAACCAACCTCTAAATGAAAGCTTCATATCTTCATTATATACATACAGTATCTATTAATACTATAATGGAGGTATGTATATTGCCCTTTTAGGTCGCCAACCCGAACTTTCGATTGCCGAACTCGAACGAGTTTTTCAAAAAGTTTCTTGGGTGAGCCCACAAACAGCCCTCATCGAAACCGAAAACACCATTGATATTCAACAATTTGGTGGCTCACAAAAAATTGGCCGCGTTAGCCTCACCCTCGAAACTACCGACTGGCGTCGAATTTCTGATAGCATTGTGAAGCATTACAGCAAGCACTGGGCCGCTGCCACCGGAAAAATCACCCTTGGACTGAGCGCCTACGACCTCACCACCTCACCACGCGAAGTCCAAAAAGTTGGGTTACTCCTAAAAAGTAAACTCAAAAATGGCGACGTTAGTTTACGACTCGTCCCTAACCAAGAAGTCGCCCTCAGCAGCGCTACGGCGCACCACAACAAACTTGGCCTGTCAGATAACAAAATAGAGCTACTCATTATTAAAGGCGACCGACAAACGATTATCGCCGAGAGTATTGGTGCACAAAACATCACTGCCCTAGCTGCCCGCGACCAAGGTCGCCCACGCCGCGATGCCTTTGTAGGTATGCTCCCACCAAAACTTGCCCAAATCATGATCAACTTAGCCGTCGGCCCGAGCACCGGCACAAAGCAGCGCATCCTCGACCCCTTCTGTGGCACCGGCGTGCTCTTGCAAGAGGCCGCTCTTATGGGCAACGCCGTCTACGGAACCGACCTCTCCGAAAAAATGATTCGCTACACCCGCGATAACCTCAACTGGCTACAAGACTCTTACCGACTCACCGTCGACTGGTACCTCCACGAAGGCGATGCCATGGATACACAGTGGCAAGATCCAATCACTGCTGTTGTTGCCGAGACGTACCTAGGGCAGCCATTCAGCGCCCCGCCATCACCCGCTAAGCTCACCGAAGTTCGCGGCAACTGTAATCACATTATTGGCGGCTTCCTTAAGAACCTCTCGAGCCAAATAAAACCAGGTACTCCTGTGGTTCTTGCCGTACCCGCTTGGCGCAACAAAGAAGGCGACCTGACACACCTTCCCCTAACTACGAAAGTCGAAGACTATGGGTTTAGCCGTATGAGTTTAGAAACCGTCGACTCAAGTCGACTACTGTACTCTCGCCCCGACCAAGTTGTTGGCCGTGAGCTACTCCTGCTTATTAAGAAATAGCCAGGAAAAAGAGCTGTATGCCCAGTGCAATGAAAAGAGCATACACCAGGATAGTCACCCATTGCTCACCTTTGGTTTTTGCAAGCTTTGTCATGGTACCCCCTATGACCGCCGAATTTTAAAATTTCTTATGGCGATACGTTAGCAAGCCTGAACGGCGGAGTCAGTATTGTTAACGCGAATTTCCAACCATACCTATCGCATACAAAATATATACAAAAGGGTTAGGTTGTAGTGCCAAATTGTACACGCCACCTCTATAAAAAAGATCTTACGGATGACTTATTACCGATTGTACCAGCCAATTATAAGATAGTTCTTAACTTTTACGGTGTTTTTGAGCTTTTTGCGTGTGTACCCCAAACCGCCCCCGTTAAAGCTCTTGACTTTATCAGTTTGCTACGGTACAATTGAACAGATTGTGTGAGTTGATGAAAACAAGACTCACGAAGGAGAAAATAATATATGTCACACGTAAAAGCAGGTGGTTCAAGTAAGAACATCCACAACAACGCCGGCGCTCGCCTTGGCGTGAAGCGTTTTGGTGGTCAAACTGTGAGCACCGGTGAAGTCTTGGTTCGCCAAACTGGGAGCACTAAAGTTGCTGGTCCTGGTACATTCATCAGCCGCAACTACACTATTCACGCCGCACAAGATGGCGTTGTAAGCTTCAAAAAGGTCAAAAAAGGAAGCTTCACTGGCCGAACTGTTGTACGTACACAAGTTGTCGTTTCATAGTTCCCCATTCTAGATAGCCGTTCGCGCTCATACAAATAACCCCGCATCTTGCGGGGTTATTTGTATTTCTCTTTTAGCTGACGACTAGTAGTAGTTTCGAGCGTGCGCGTATTGATCGGCAATCGCACGAGCCTCTTTGGAAAGACGTTTGTAATCTTCGTGAACCTCGCGCTTCCAATGCGCAACATTATCGTACTCCCCGTTAGATTGTGCACGATTCTGCGCAGCCTTACTCACCGCGTAGCTTTCGAGCAGTTCGATGTCCTCAGGTGACATGCCGTCGGCAAGGGTGTTAAGGTATTCCTGCTTGGTCATTTTTGGCGTTTCCGCTTCTTGAAGTTCGGTCTCTGCGCTTGCGACTTCAGTACCTGGTTTTGTAATGCCGACTGCGCGAAGTTCAGCCGCGCCAACCTTACGCACTACTTCTGTGGTAATAAGCTCACCGCTACGCCCGTCAAGGCTCTCTATTGTATTTTCACTGGCGTGGAGCTTGAGCGCAAGCTCAAAGTCACGACTTGTCGCGTCGTTTTCCATAAGGGATCGGAACGAAGCGCGAAGGCCGTTTATACCCGGAATACGGCTATATGGGTTCTCGCCATCACGTTCAGCCTCGAGCTTTCCATTCAAAGCAAGAAAGTCCTGAATCTGAGATTGCATCTGCTCTTTCGTATACGTACCATGCGTACCGGTAATTTCACCCCTGTCGGCCGCCTCGAGTACCTCAGTAATATATGCGTCAATCACTTCATACCGAGCTTCGGTTTGCGGTGCATTCACAGTCGCTTCTGCAATAACCTCTTGCGCCTTACGCACGTAGGGCTTTTCGTTTTGCTGTTCAGTGGTGTGAGCTGGTTGTTCGGGTGACATGAGTGATAGATTCTTGTTTATTTTTATTGAACTATACTGTTATCATAGCATAAGCTTGATAAAAAAGCAACCCCATTGAGGGGCTACTATTTACTAACGATACGCATTAGGGAGGTACTTAGGCCTTAACACCAAGATGGTGACGAACGCGTGCAATCACATCACCAATAACAACCTGAGATTTTACAAGGTAATCGTCAACACCGAGTGATTCAGCGCGCTCTTTGTCTTTTGGCTGGCTCAGCGCAGTGAGCATAATAACGTGAATGCCGGTGGTTTCAGGAGTGTTACGAAGAATGTCGAGCACGTCAAAGCCGCTGATTTTTGGCATCATAGCGTCGAGCAGTACAAGGTCGGGTTTGTAGCGGATGGCTTCAGCGAGTGCGTCTTCACCGTTCCCTACCCATACGGTGTCAAACCCTTCAATTTCTAAACGAGATTTGTAAACGCCCGCAAGTGCTTCGTCGTCTTCTACCAACAAGATTTTCTTTTTCGTGTCCATATACCTGTATTGTACTATCCCACCCCAATAAGCACAAGCTTAGAAGCGCTTTAGTGCAGCGTCGAGTTGTGGGTCTCGGTTAGCGTTAATATCGTCGGCAGTAAGTTCAACTGAAGTGTCTGGCGTAAGACCTTTTTCAGAGATATTTACCCCTGATGGCGTGTACCAACGAGCAATTGTCACCTTAAGCATCGCGCTGTTTGGTAGGTTAACGAGCTTTTGCACGCTTCCCTTGCCGAATGTGGTTTCACCAACCAATGTAGCTACTTTGTGATCCCGGAGTGCTCCGGCTACAATTTCGCTGGCACTGGCGCTACTTTTATTAACCACAACAACAGTTGGAACGCCATTAAGGATTGGGGTGCCCTTAGACTTAAGTTCGTCGGTTACTGTGCTTCCCTTGCGCTCAGAGGTCACCAGTTGGTTGTCGAGCCAAATACCGGCTACTTCTTGTGATGCAGTTACATAACCACCGCCATTACCGCGAAGGTCGAGCACGACGCCCTTTACGCCTTGGGTTTTAAAGTCGCGAGCCACGGCGCGAGCCAAGCTGCCGGTTTCGTTATCGAATCGCGTAACGGTGAGTATACCGATGCCGTCTTTAACAGTGCCGTAAGCGCTTGGGTTATTGACTTGCTTGCGAGTAACGTTAAATTCTTCTTCGGCACCATTTCGGAAAACTGTGAGCTTTACGGTAGTGTCGACGTCGCCACGGATTGCCTCGACAACGTCGTTAAGAAGCGCGCTTTCGGTGCTTTCACCATTCACCTTAGTGATGATGTCGCCTACTTGAAGGCCGGCTTTCTCGGCTGGGTTGTCGCGCAGTACCCGCACTACAGTCGGGACGTCATTTCGCATGCCAACTTCAACGCCAATGCCGCCACCAATATTACCAGTAAGACTGTTATCGAAGTCGCTTGACTCGTTACCATTCATAAATACGGTGTATTCGTCACCCGCGGCCTCTACAAGGCCTTTGCTCGCGCCTTCGATAAGCTTTTGCTCGTCAAGGTCACCGTCGAAGTTAGCAACCAAAGCTTGGTAGGTTGATTGTACCGATGAAAGGTCAATTTCCTTGCCGGTGATAAGACGACCCCAGCCACCGTCGAGTCCACTCGTGCCGATCATACCGGCGACGTAGCCAATACCAGCCACAAATACAAAGGCTAGGACCATTACAAACGGCGGAACGCTCTTCTTTTTGCGTGACCTTAGGTGCGGCGCGTACGGAGCGTTCGGAGCCTGGTCGTTATATAGGTCATGTTCGGTAGACGGCACGTTACTACCCTTGTGTGGCTCGGCCATTCGGCAAGTATCCCCCTATTAGTTGGTCAAAAATTACTGTCTCTATTATAGCACTAGGAGCAAGAGAAAAGCTTATGCTTGCATAAACTTTTCCGAGCGACGACGTGCTGTGAGCCACAAGCTGGCGATATAGCACCTGGCGCCGAGCGAAATGGTGTAAAAATGCTTACGCTTAGGCAGTGTTTAATACTTTTTTACGTATTGGTTGAAGAAGCTTTTTGATAGCCACATCTTACTGTAGTGACCATATCCGGCACCCCAGTCGTAATTGTATTGACTAACGAGAACTTGGTTTCCGCTTACATCTTCTACCCAAGCTACGTGACCAGGATTATAAGCATTTGAGTATGGCGCGCTATAGGTTCCCCATAGAACTGCGATTGAACCCGGCTCCGGATTAGTTCCGAGGTTTTTATATCCATGGTTTGCGTGCTTGGTAAGTAGGTTGTATGCAACACTACCGCCATTGCCTAAGTCGGAATAGTAATAGCCAGTTTCCTTTGCTATGCGCCATGCGGCATAGCTAACACATTGACGACAACCATAACCGTAACCATCCTCGCCGTCCGTACCAGGAGCGCCACCTGTAGACATATATCCTACCATCCAACAGTTTGTGTTGTTCCATGGGTATCCAGGCATTGAACCGCTATCAACCATATTGAAACCACCAGTAGCGTTGGCCTGAGCCCAGATGCGAGCTTGTGCAGCGCGTGCTGCGGCAATCTGCGCCTCGCTATCTTTAATCATGCCTTGGTACTGCGCTTCGTCGTTTTGCGTGCGAGCAAGAAGGTTCGCCTGCTCTGCTTCCTTAGCAACAATTGCGTCACGAGAGGCTTTCTGCTCTTCAAGGACTTTTGTCACCTCTTCCTTTTTCTCTGTAAGTTGAACCTTAAGGTCTTTTACTTTTTTAATCGTACTACTTAACTCGTCTTGTACAGAGTTGCGGTATTCTTGCTTATCGAGGAATTCTCCAATATTCTGACTACTCGCAAGCATTTCAATTGGTGAAATACCATCATCTACATATAGGTCAGCGATAGTTGTACCTAATGCATCTTGATTTTCCTTGATTTGTTTTTCTGTATCAGCTATTTCAATAACGAGTTTGTCGTGTTCTGCTTGGCTTTTATCTACTTGTGCTTGTAAAGTAGCTTTTTCGTTGGCGATTTTCGCCAACGCGTTTGCGAGCGTTGTTGCCTCGCCGTTCAGACGATTCGCTTCCGCCTGGTATCGAGCCATGTCAGATTGAAGTGCACGAATCTTGTCATCGTATTGGTCGGCAGAGGCCGGAGTCTGTGTGGCAAAGAAACTAGCCGCAGCCATAATAACCGCTGCAAAGACAAGGAACCCTCGTTTGAGCGTCAAAGATTTGGAAGCTGGTGTGGTGGTACGCAGTTTCTTCATTGCTATATTAAATTTAGCATAAGCAATTTCGGGCGTCAACAACGAACTTCTTCACTTACTTTTGAAGACGGCTTCGCGCCGGGTTTTAATGGGGTCTCTACGCCCATTAAAACCTCGGGATGCAGGGGTTGTTCAAAAATTAGTGAAGAAGTTCCCCTACTCTATGCAAAATATATTCATAGCAAAATCAACAACGCAACGATTGGCTATCGCTCCTTAGAGCTTCAAGTAACGTCGAGTAGCAAGGAGCGAAGAAACAATACCGATAATGGCTCCGGCAATAATCATGCCGAGGACGACGAAACCAGCGTAAAGAGTAAGAAGTTTCATGGTTGGGTCGATGGTGACATCGGCTGAAGTAAGCGCTGGAGCGGCAAGGATGAAGAGGCCGAAACCAATACCAGTTGCGAGGAGCGCGGCGAAGAAGCCGTACACCACTGCCTCGACAATGAACGGCCCTCGAATAAACGAGCGTTCAGCACCAATGAGCTTCATCATCTGAATTTCTTCGCGGCGGTTAAAGATTGCCATGCGAATAGTGTTAAAGATAATCAAGGTTGAGATGGCGACGAACACCACGCTCACAATCACCCCTACTTGCTGGGCGAAGGTGGCAGTTTGAGCAATCTTTTCGATTGCTTCACGACGTGTACCCGCAAAAGACGGATCGCGATCTGGGTCAACCGCTTCTTTAACAATTTCGTTTTCTTTTACGAGCTGCGCTAGTTCGGAGGTATCGTTAATATCTACCACGCGCACACTTACTGTCCACGGAAGTTTATTGGTCGCCTCTTTAACGGCGTCGAGTGTATCGACATCTTCACGGTTACGGTCAATAAATATATCACGAGCCTGTTCAGGTGATTGCGTTTTGACTTCGGTTACCGAGTTGAGTTTCTCTACTTCGGTCACTACATCTTTAACTTGCTCGGTTGATGCATCGGTCTTTAAGTAGATTGACATCGTTACGCGGTCGCGTACGGTTTGCAAGGTACTCCCCATAACGTGCTGTGCGACAACGCTCACCAAAATAACAAACAGCGTAATAGTCATGACCGCCGTTGCAGCAATCGTCAACCAGGCGTTACGGCTAAAGTTGTTGATACCGTAGCGGCACATACGAAGGAAGGTCACCCATTGGCGACGTTTGCGTTTTTGTTGCGAAACGGTTTTCGAATCTAGTTTTTTCTTTGCACTTGCCATGTTATTTCTTTCCTGTGGTTTGTCGGTAACTTCCCTGCGCTTGGTCGCCGGTAATTTTACCACCTTCGATCGTAATAACGCGACGCTTGAGCTTGTTTACGATGTCGGCGTTGTGCGTCGTCAGCAATACCGTGGTGCCGTATTTGTTGATCTTTTCAAGCAAACGAACGATCTCCCAGGTGTTGACCGGGTCGAGGTTTCCGGTTGGCTCGTCGGCAATAAGAATTTTTGGTTGGCGCACAATCGCACGAGCAATTGCCACGCGTTGGCGCTCACCACCCGATAGTTGGTGTGGGAAGTTTTTCTCTTTTCCAGTGAGGCCTACAAGGTCGACAACCTTAGGGACGGTGTTTTTGATTTCGCGGCCTGTCATGCCGGCGATTTCTAGGGCAAAAGCGACGTTTTCAAACACGGTACGCTGTGGAAGAAGCTTGAAGTCTTGAAACACCACGCCAATTTTACGACGCAGCATTGGAATTTGAGAATCCTTTAAGGTGTCGTAGTCGATACCACCGACCACAATTTTGCCACTAGTTGGCTTTTCTTCGCGAGTCAAAAGTCGCAAGAGCGTTGACTTCCCTGCCCCAGATGAACCAACGATAATCACAAATTCGCGCGGCTCAACAAAAAGGCTCATGCGGTTGATAGCCGGAGCGTTGTCTTTTCCGTATGTTTTTGTAACCCTATCTAAAAGAATCATTTCTAGGTCTATTTTAACATAAACACCATGGGTACAGCTAGCTGAGTTTTTTCGCCATAAGGTAACCAAGCCAAATGCCCACAAAGCCACCGATCATGCTAAAAAGAATACTCCAGCCGCTCAAAAAATTGGTATCGCCCCAAAGGTACGGAACGTACGCTCCGGCAATGCCGAATACTGTGACGCCAAGGCCAATACAAAGCTTATACATATTCACTAGTATACTGCCGCTGCAATGTGCGGGCAATATTTTATGTAATATCAAGAGATACGGAAGGTGTAGGTACCCCAAGGGGCCTATCATCGCGAAGCGCGAGACAGGCCCCATGGGGTGAGAGTACTACGACGTACGGTAGAACACGCGCATGGCACGCTGCTTGTCGAGGACAAGCTCGTTGACCGCTGCGCTGTCCGACTCGATGGCCGCCCAGACCAGATTGAAGACCGTGATCTCCGGCTGGCCGTAGGACACATCACTGCGGCGGAACTCCTCGTCGGCCAGGACGTAGGCACGTTCCAGCATACGACTCATCGCCTTGGTGAAATGCTGCACCACCAAGGGCTTGCTGGTCGAAACCGGATACGCGCCCGACACCAGGTGGAATGCCTGGTCGGCGTCGAGTTCCAGTCCCTCCCCTACAACGGCGCGCCACTG
>JBOHNV010000023.1:0-14158 GCA_050730895.1 Candidatus Microsaccharimonas sp. | reverse complement strand
GAGTTCTGGGTAGGTGCCATGGCGTTTAATGAGTTCGCTAAACTTTTCGTACTGCTTTCGGTATTCTGAACGATTGTTGCGAACAAGTAGGTGCAGATAATAAGTGGCATGCCATGTCCAAAGTGAGGTTTCGGTGTAGTTTGGCATTGAAATCGGCCCCATCCCAAAGCGGTAGCGCAGCTTTTTTGAGGGTTTTTCGCCGTATTTCATTGGGTACGGCAAGTTGAGCTCTGTTTTATCGATGTAATCAAGGGTCTTATTTACCATCTCTTGGTCCTCGACAACATTCAAGAAAAACGGCATCAACGCACTGTCGGAGCTAAAGTTAGTGCTAGACCTATCGGCGCGGAAAAAATCACCCGTCCAGTATTCTTTAACGAGAATATCGCTATACACCGAGGGTTCAAATGGAAAACCGTCGAGTTCAAGCATTTTTACACAGTAGGCGAGGTGTCCGACTAAGGCGATGGCGTAGGCACTACGGTCGTAGTACACCGCGTCGCGCATTTCTGCGTAGCGGGCGTTTTTTCGAATGTCGCCCGTTTCGGTGAGAAACTTTTCAACATAGCGAGAAATCTCTGTGCTTAAGAACGCGCGCTCTTCACTATTCAGATAGTAATGACTCACCATTAAGGAGTGGAGTAGCCAAGGAAGCGCATCGATACTTGGCTTTCCGGGCGCATTAAAAACATTACCATTTTTATCGATACATAGCTTTACTCGACCGCCGCGTCGGTAGTGGCGAAGGGCCCAGCGAAGCGTATGGTGTACGCGTGTTGTTTGGTTGAGGGTGGTAAGTGATTCGGCAACGGTCCCGAAGTCGCGCATCCAAAAAAAGTTATAGTGCCCCAAGCTGGTTCGGTAAAAATCACCGTACCACAATCTATCGAGCACTTGCTGAGAGATTTCGCGTGCATTGCCTTCAAACCGTTCAATACCAGAGAAATAGCGGTTTACGATTTGACGATATTCGGCTCGAAGTATACCGAATGTCGCCCCGAATGCACGGATAAGAGGTTTCATTGACGCTCAGTATATAGCACGCAACAACGCGTGGGAAGCGGTTATGCTTTTTTTGGGGCTGGCTTGATACTAGTGAGGTGCCACAGCATACAGGTGGGGCATTGGTATACGCCAATATCGACGCTCATATTTTCAAGCATACGAAAGTCGGCAGCTTCGAGCGCCTCTTCTTCTGTTTTAAAGAATCGCTTTCCGCTACAGGTAAGGTCGAAACGATAAATTTTTGACTCAGTCCCTTGTTTGGTTCGCCTTGGCATATGTATAAGTATACCGCGCGTCGCCAAAGAGTAGTATAATAAGAAGTACATAAACTAATACCAAGGAGGTGTAAAGTTATGGAGTTATGGTCAATTATAACCTGGATAGTCATCGGTGGACTGGCCGGATGGGTCGCGTCGATGATAACAAAAACAGATGCAAGCCAAGGAGTGGTCGGTAATATCGTTGCAGGTATTATTGGTGCGTTCGTAGGTGGATTCTTAGTAGGGCTTATCGGTGGCGATGGCTTTACTGGCTTTAACCTATGGAGCTTCCTTGTAGCATTAGTGGGCGCAATCGTAGTGCTCTTCATTTGGAAGGCTATTACTGGTCGCCGAACAGCTGTTTAGCTGGTAGCTTAATTAAAAATGGTCACCTTGCAACGGGTGGCCATTTTTTTATTTAGCACTCTAGACATTTGAGTGCTAAAACTTTATACTAAATACAGATATGAGCAAGCGAGATTACTACGAAGTTTTAGGGGTGAGCAAGAGCGCCTCGGCCGATGAACTTAAAAAGGCGTTTCGACGCCTTGCCGTGCAACACCACCCAGACAAAGAGGGCGGAAGTGAAGAAAAGTTTAAAGAACTCAACGAAGCCTACGACGTACTAAAGGACTCGCAAAAACGTCAGCGATACGATCAATTTGGTCACGCCGGTGTTGGTGGTGCTGCCGGAGGTGGAGCGGGCGGCGGAAACCCATTCGAAGGCTTTGGTGGCTTCGGTGGTCAAAGTGCTAACTTCGACTTTGGCGGTGGCTTTGGTGATATTTTTGACCAATTCTTTGGCGGCGGTGGCGGCGGCTCTCGTCAGCGTGGTCCTAAAAAAGGGCGTGACGTTGAGGTGCAGCTCCAGCTTACCTTCGAAGAGGCTATTTTTGGCCTCGAGCATGAACTTGGCCTCGACCTAGAGGATACCTGTGCGCACTGTAAGGGCTCAACCGTCGAACCTGGTTATGAAATGAAAACGTGTCCAACATGTCACGGGGCTGGCCAGCAAACGCGCGTTATGAATACGATGTTTGGCGCAATTCAACAGGCCGTTCCATGTGAAACCTGTCATGGGGCAGGTAAAGTACCTGAAAAAATCTGTACAGTATGTCACGGTACTGGTACGCAGCGTAAGAGACAAGCCATTAAGGTTAAGATTCCTGCTGGCATCGACGATGGCGCGACGATTCGTTTACCGAATCGCGGCGAAGCGATTGGCGGGGGTGAAAAGGGCGACCTCTATATTCACATTCGTGTAAAAGCACACAAAAAGTTTACCCGCGAGGGCGATATTATCCTCTCTGAAGAGCATATTTCTATGGTAGACGCGGCGCTTGGTACTGAAATCGACGTCCTTACTGTAGACGGTGAAGTGCGCATGAAAGTTCCTGCCGGAACGCAAAGTGGAACCGACTTCAAGCTTTCGAACCATGGAGTGCCGCACCTACGCAATGAAGACAAGCGCGGTCCACACATTGTAAGCATTACCGTTGACACACCAACGAAGCTTTCAAAGAAAGAAAAGAAACTCTTCGAAGAGCTTGCCAACGAACAAAAGGGTAAGCGAAGGTAGTTATTCATGGGGCATGTCATTCAAACGGCCAGCCCACATGACATACCACGCATTTTCGAGATATCTTCTAGGCTCCATAGATCTCGATACGAACAATTTGTCGATGATGAACATAAAGCTACATTTTATGCGCACTACCAAGACTCGTATCAAAACGAGGAGCACTTTATACAGACAGTACTGAGCAAGTTGTCTGACCCATCGTATACATTACTGGTACTCGTAGCGGACGATTTGATTGCGGGATATATCTCGGTTCAACAAGATGATGCTTATAGTGCTACGATTCACTCACTCTTTGTGGATGCTGCCTACCAGGGAAAAGGGTTCGGTAAGGCACTTATGGGCGAAGTGGTAAAAATGTTTGGTAATAAACGCCTCACGCTCGAGGTGATTGCAAAGAACGAGCATGCCATTCGACTCTATGAAGCATTTGATTTTGAACCCGTAGCGCAGCCACTGGACACCACGTTTTACGGAGCGGCCCTCTTGGTGATGTCCCGTGCCCCTCGGGCGTAGCGGGCCAATATATGATAAGCTAAGAGTAGCTAATAAATCTTAATGCAAAGAGGTGCACCTCATGAATCTTGCCGTTGATACCGGTGCAACCTATCGGTTGCTTGAAAATGCCCTAAAAGAAATAGGCTATACGGTCGCTCTTTCCTACGAAGATGAGCAATTGATCGTTACCTACACCTCTCCAGGTGGAGCTTCGTGGCGCACACGCGCAGCGCACATTCGCTATCCGTTTACGAGTGCAACTGCTCATAGCCTTTCGGTGGATAAGGCTGCAGCCTACGAATTTGTGGACCATGCAGGGGTACCTGTACCAGCGACGCACTTAATCGACATCGTTGATTCGCTTGACGGAACTGCAGTTACTCAACTTATTGCGCAACATGCACCGCTGGTAGTGAAGCCAAACGATTCGTCACTTTCCCAGGGCTTGACGCTGAACGTTTCCACCCACCAAGAGCTTACTCGGGCTGTACAAATAGCGCGGCAGGTAAAACGATCCGATGTGCTTGTGCAAGAGCAGGTGACGGGTGAAGAGTTGCGATTCGTTATTATAAAAGGCAAAGTTGTGGCTGCGTTGTTGCGCCAGACTCCACGCGTTATTGGTGATGGCGCAAGTACCGTACAAGAGCTTATCGAGACGGAAAATCAGGTACGTCGAACGCTTCGTTTCCCGTACATAACCTACCCAGAGCTCGATGACTCGCTGATTGACGCCTCATTTTTTACTCGCACCGACGTTTTAAAGTCTGGTGAGGTGCTTGAACTTAGTCGCGCTACAATGATTAAAAACGGCTGCTCAGTGTTCGAAATTCTCGATACCGTACACCCTTCATATATCGAAGACGTAGAGCGACTCGCTGAGCCAATTGGTGCTGATTTTTTTGTTGCCGACTTCCTTATCAAAGATCATACAGTGCCAGCAACTCCAGCAAATCACTGGTTCCTTGAATTCAACGTATCACCGGTTTTAAAGCTGTGCTATGGTTGCCGTGATGGTAAGATGTTTGATATAGTTCCTCTGGTTGCGCAGCTGATTGACGAACGTCTTTCGTAAGCGCGAGCGTATTGACTTTTTTGGTCTAATGTGTTAAAGTTACAGGGTCACTAATTAAGGGACGCTATGCGTATGCAAAGAGCTGCAGATAAACGAACCATCCTTGGTATTATCGAACCGGTTGCCTTTCCAGAACTTGGTGTTCCGGACATTCTTGCAAAGGTAGACACCGGTGCTTATTCGGGTGCGATTCATTGTGAATCTATTGAAGAGATTGTCGATGAGCGCACAGGAAAGAAAGCACTCAAGATCGTACCTATTGATGCTTCGCGTAAACCAGTTATTATTAATCGGTACGCTCACGTACATGCTCGCAGCTCAAGCGGGCATCGCAGTAAGCGATATATTATTACGACGAAGATCGAAATTCGAGGTACGGTATACGACATTCGAATTGGTGTAACCCAACGCTCCTTAATGAACGTAAAGGTGTTAATCGGTCGACGATTTATACGAAAAAATAATATGCTCGTAGACGTTACACAGAATAAAGAACTAGACACGGACGGAGGTCAGAAAATATGAAAATTGCAATCTTATCGAACGGTCCAGGAAACTATTCGACCAAGCGTCTAAAAGAAGAGGCGCTCAACCGCGGTCACGAAGTCAGCGTTATTAAGTACCGCGATTGTTATGCATCGATCGAGAAAAACAGCCCAACAGTAAGTTATGGCGGTGAAGACCTTGGTAGGTTCGACGCAATTATTCCTCGTATCTCTGCTAACATGACCCGCTACGGCACAGCGATTGTTCGCCAGCTTGAAATGCAAGGTGTATACACCGTTTCAGGTTCACTTGCGATCAACCGTTCACGCGACAAACTTCGTAGTATGCAGATCCTTGCTAAGGCGGGTGTCGGTATTCCTAAGACGGTTGTGTCACGTAACTCAGCTGACATTGACGACCTTATCGATAAGCTTGGCGGCACTCCGGTGATTATTAAGCTTGCTCGCGGTACGCACGGTAACGGCGTTGTTTTGGCGGAAACCAAAAAGGCTGCTAAGTCTGTATTGCAAGCATTTTACCTTACCAACGAAGACGGCACTAACATCCTTTTGCAGGAATTTGTAAAAGAATCTGCTGGTACCGACATTCGTGCCTTTGTTGTTGGTGGCCGTGTAGTTGCTAGTATGAAGCGCCAAAGCCTCGACGACGACTTCCGTTCAAACCTCCATAAGGGCGGTGAAGGTACGGTGATTAAGTTGACTGAAGAGGAACGCAAGATGGCAATTAAGGCAGCGCGTGCGATGGGTCTTAACGTAGCAGGTGTGGACATGATGCGCTCAGACCGCGGTCCGCTTATCCTTGAAGTAAATGCTAGCCCTGGGTTCGGTATTGAAAAGGTAACTGGTCGCGATGTTGCTTCTGCGATTATCGATTATGTTGAGCTTAACGCGAAGCGTCGAAACAAGAAAGACAAGGTGGGCGCATAGTCCGCGTACGTCTGTAAACACAAGCGATAAATGGTATACTGGGCCTTATGCAAAGGCCCAGTTCTTTTTCATGGCGATCACCAATGCCGTATATTGTCATAGGTATTGTTGGGGTGCTTATTACCTTGATTATTGCGTATGCAGTACAGCTTTCTGGGGCAACCACTCAGGTGCGGCTAGGGAGCGGTGATTACCAGTTGCGGGTCGCCAATACGGAACAGGCTCGTGTGACGGGTCTGGCGGGTGTCGAGCAGCTTACCAAAAATGGTGGACTCTTGATGGATTTTGAGTCGGACGGCCAATGGGGAATTTGGATGAAGGGAATGAAGATCCCGATTGATATTGTGTGGCTTAATAAAGACAAGCAAGTGGTGCATATCGCTGAGAATGTGTCTCCAGAAACGCCAGAGAAAACCTATCGGCCGCTCGAAGCTGCGCGTTATGTATTAGAGTTTGCGGCTGGAACTGTAAGTAGAGACAATATTACCCAGGGGGCTGTCGCTACGTTTGGCATGCCGACGCAAGGGGGCTCGCAATAATGACACCAATTATTGTGTTTGCAAGCCTGGCAGTTGTATTGTTCGTGGGCGCGTTCCTCTCGAGGCGACGCTTTGGATTGTTAGGGCTCGCGTTAACAGCAGGTGCAATGCTCAGTACTATGTGGACCCATGATGCCGGGTATCTTGTGTCTGCACTAGGCATTCTACCCGAAGGGGTGATTACCCAAGCGGTTACGCAGTCGTTAGTAGTGTTATTGCCTGCAATTTTGCTGTTGTTCCACGGTTATTCATATAAAAACGGCCTAGCTAGAATAATCGGAGCGCTACTCTTCACGGTGTTGGCCTTAGCATTTTTGGTTGAACCAATCGGATACGCCTTGCCATTGAGTGGTACTGGCGCCACGGTGTACGCTACACTCAAAGAGTACAAGGATATTATCATCAGTGTTGGCGTCGTTTTAGCGGTTATTGACCTCTTTCTCACAAAGCCAGCCCACCTTGCTGAAAAGGGAAAAAAGAAGCACTAATTGACACCGGACCCCTGTTGCTGTATAGTGCATAGGGTCGTATATTCTATGTACGACATTAACAATACGGGACCATAGCTCAGCTGGTTAGAGCACCTGCCTTTTAAGCAGGGTGTCGTGGGTTCAAGCCCCACTGGTCCCTCCATAATAGATTTATCTATTCATAATAAAGAACATCCCTTAATCGCTACCAGGGGTGTTTTTTATTTGGACTGGTAATTTACTGAGTACTTAAGTAGAGTAGTTCTATAAGCATAAGGGCATCGCGTATGAATCGTGCATTTACCATTGTTGAGTTACTCATTGTTATCGTTGTGATTGCAATTCTCGCTACTATTACGATTGTTTCGTATAACGGCATTACAAAAGCCGCCTACAATACCCAAGTTCTTAGTGGGGTTCGGTCACATTATGATGCGATTCAAATGTACTACGTTGTGAATCATAAGTATCCACAAACACAACGTGAACTCGACGGACATTCAATCGCAATGACCTGTCTTGGTAAGGGATATAAAGATCAAACCTGTGGAACGGTAACTGGTGTGGTGGTGTACGAAGACGCGGCCTTTAATACGCAAATGGAAGACTTTTTAGGATCGGCCACAAGTCCGGTTTCGAGTATATTTTTACCAGTGCCGGGTGAGTCGTATATTGGCGCAGTGTATGGGATCGATATGTCTGCTGCGAGTAGTACGGGGTACGCGCGTGTGATTGAGTATGCAGTGCACGGGCAAGATGGTGACTGCGGTATATCTGAAGCTTGGGCGTATAGTACTTCGTCGAGCGCGACAGCCTGCGAAATTGTTATTGAAGAAGTCGATTTTTAGCATAGGTATAAGTTAATAATTACTCTCTACAGTAGAGGGTATGTGGTGGTATAAAAGAAAAGTTCACGTTTCGTGGTTGGTTGCGCTGATTTGCGCAGGCTTTGTGGCGGGTGTTGCCTTGGCGATGGCGTTACATGTTTCGTTTGTAGGGGCAGCCATGGGGTTACTGTGCGTTGTAATGGCGTTCTTTTTTCGGTATATGTGGGTGTTGCCTTTCGCTGGTGTCGCCGCGGTCATATTTGGGCTTGGGTATGGGTCGGCACATTTTGCCGAAAGGGGTGCGTATGCCCGCTGGTTTGGCAAGGTGGTTCAGGTAACGGGGAGGGTAAAAGAAGACCCCTCCAAGAGCCCATCGGGTTCATATTCGGTGCAGCTCGATTCGGTTGAGGTGAATAATCAAAAGCAGTCGGGGTTTCTTTTTGTCAGTACTCGTTCGTTGAATGGTATGAAGCGGGGTGATGTTATTTCGGGCGCGGGCCAAATGAAAGATGGTTTTGGCAACTTTCCAGCGAGTGTGAGTCTTACAAAAATAACGTCAATTGTGCGGCACGACTTTGGTGACGTAGGGCGAGTGGTGCGCGATTGGTTTGCCGATTCGGTACGAACACTTATTCCCGAGCCCCAGGCTAGTTTGGGTATTGGGTTTTTAACAGGGCAAAAGAGTGCATTGCCCGAAGAACTTTCGGAGTCATTAAAAATTGCGGGACTAACCCATATTGTTGTGGCAAGTGGATATAACCTAACAATTTTAGTACGTATGGCGCGAAAGCTTTTGTTAAAGGTTTCAAAGTATTTATCGATACTATCATCTTCGTTGATGATACTAGCGTTTATGGCGGTAACGGGCTTGAGCCCTAGTATGACCCGTGCTGGGCTGGTTTCGGGACTGAGCCTTTTGTCGTGGTATTATGGCCATGTTTTTCACCCGTTTATTTTGTTGCCCATCGCGGCGGCTATTACCATTGCCTTGCAGCCGAGCTATGTATGGGGTGACCTTGGCTGGCAACTCAGCTTTTCGGCTTTCGCCGGAGTCATGATCGTCGCACCACTTTTGCAAGCTTACTTTTTTGGCAGCAAAGAGCCTGGGGTGTTTCGGCAAATCCTAGGTGAGACTATTGCAGCTCATTTTGTAACGGTGCCTATTATCGCCCTAAGCTTTGGCACGCTATCGAACGTGGCGATTATTGCAAACCTATTGGTTGTGCCTCTTGTGCCGTTGGCGATGCTCCTGACATTTATATGTGGCTTAGGCGCAATTTTCTCAGTTCCTTTTATAGAATACGTTGCAGTGCCAACTACTTGGCTGCTGGGGTACATGACAAACGTTGCAACGTTTGTGTCGGAGCTTTCGTGGGCGCAGTCCCAGGTGGTGCTACCTGGGTTAGCGTGGGCGGGGTATGCGGCTGCCTTGGCCTTTGCGTGCTGGTGGATGCGACGAAAAACAGGATATAATTTTCAGAACGGAGAAATTCTCGTATGAGCCAGTTATCGCGGTCGTTCACGCGCGATTGCGCGAGCAAGGTCGGCAAACACATCGTCAATGAGGTCGTCGCTAAATGAGCCGTACTTTCGTTTCGCGGCTGTTTTCAGCAAGAAGTCCGCCACTGCAGGGTTCTTTGGTAGTATCGAGCCATGCAAGTAGGTTCCGATAACGTTTTTGTACAATGCGCCCTCTTGGCCATCTTTCGCGTTGTTTCCGGCACCTTTGATAACTGTCGCAAATGGAACAGCGGTCTCACCGAGAAACGTTTGACCACTGTGGTTTTCGTAGCCAATAATATCGCCAAATGCTTCACTAGAGGTAATGATATTTCCAATCAGGCGTTCGTTCGTGCCATACGTTTTGACATCCAAAATACCAATACCTTCGAGGGTGACATTATGGAGTGTACGGAAGAAGTGTCCAAAGAGCTGGTATAAACCGCAAACCACAAGCATCGGGGTTCCATTATCCGCCCATTTTTTTAGAGTTGGACCGATTTTTAGAAGGTCGGCATGAATTTTGTCCTGACCGCTATCTTGTCCGCCTCCACCAATAACAATGTCTACTTCGCGAGGTAACGTATCTCCTGGGTTGTAGGCGATTACTTTTGGGGTGTACCCGTACCATTCGAGGCGGCGTACGAGCACCTGGAGGTTGCCGTTATCGCCGTAGATATTCATATCGCGTGGATATAATTGTAAAATAGTGATTTCTTGAAGCTCTTTGGTGCTCATGAGACAACCTCGACTCGAGTAATTTTGGAAAGTTCTTTACGAAGTGCAAGCATTGCAGTGTAGGTGCAGTAAATGCGTTTTGGCATATCTGGGTGAAGTTCGATAAATTCCGCCAGGGCTCGTGGAAGCTCGGTCTCTACTTTTTCCATGCCAACTTCGTCATATTGCAATCGCAGCGCCATGTCGTAGGCACGTACACCGCTCGCGTATACTGGGTGATCAATAAGTGACGTAAAATCAACATCCCAGAGCCATGACATATCGCGACCGTCGGCATAGTTGTCATTAATGGCGATCATTGTCGCGTAGCCTTCGGGGCTGTATGACTCAAGGCCGAGCCGGAAGCCAGAAGGGTTTTTTACAAGAACGAGTTCAAGTGGGTGGCCGCCAATTGTTAATGTTTCACCACGCCCAAAAGCGGGGGTAACGGTTGAGAGTGCACCAAGGAGGCTATTGATTGACGCTTTTGGTGTAATTGCGCGCACCAATGCAAGTGCCGCTGCGCTGTTATAGATGTTGTATACGCCTTTTAGCTTGAGTGGTGTTACGAATGACTTGCCAGAAATAGTAAATGCAGCGCCTTTTTCGTTAAAGTCTTTCAGTGTAACATCGGCGACTGGGCGATCGGCCTTTTTAGGGGTTTTGCTTTTGACGGGGGTTTTATTCGCGCTTTTCTTTACGACCGCATCATGTAATTCGTCGTCGCTAGGGAACTGCGAAAGGAGGCTATCGACGAGACCAAAATAACGAACATCAATGTCGTTATTAAGGGCAGGTGCAATTGATGCAATGCGGCGGTCTTCGCGGTTCATAACAACAGTACCGGTGGTAGCAGTAGCGATCTTTTCGAGCATTTTTGCAGTTGCGTCAATTTCACCAAAGCGATCGAGTTGGTCGCGCATAACATTTAGGAGCAGCGAGTAGCGAGGTGGTACAACCTCGACAAATTTAACTGCGTGGGCTTCGTCGAGCTCGAGGACTGCAATATCGGCGTCGAGCTTTCCCTTCACGTCGATATCGCCAAGCAGAGCGGCGGCAACGCCGCGTACAAAATTACTTCCTGTGCGGTTTGTAAATACTTTGAGGCCTTGTGATTCAAGTAGCGCAACGACCATCTTGGTTGTGGTAGTCTTGCCGTTTGTGCCACTAATCACCACAACACCGTGCGGCAGCTGTGCTAAGGTGTCGGGGACGAAGCGAGGGCTTATCCGTTCGACAAATAAACCAGGGAGGGCAGAGCCGCCACCACGGAGGCGAGCGGCGTACCGAACGGCTTTACCAAGAATAATCGTTAAAGATTGAGGCATATCCTCTATTATATCGCACAAATTGGTCGCCCGTCCTGCTATAATATAAACATGTTCTTGGTGGGTCTCATTTCATGGTGGTATGGCCGGGGTTGGATAGGTCAGTGGAAGCGCATGGCGGGTCGTTTTGCGTCAACACTGGAATTCTTCTCGATTGGTCAGTTATTAAGCACGCTTTTTTCGCCATTTCGTCAAATATCTGCCAATGCGGGTAACGACGGCTCGTTCCCGGCTGTTTTCCGGGCATTCGTAGATAAGCTCATTTCTCGGCTTATCGGCTCGATTATTCGTTTTTTCACTATTATTTTTGGAATTATCACCATTATCCTTCAGGCTGTGTATGAGCTGGTTATTGTAGTCGCTTGGTGGTTCTTGCCGCTACTGCCAATAGTTGGGTTTGTATTGCTCGCACTGGGATGGACACCAACATGGAAGTAAATAACCCCGGCGAACGATTGTTTAATTGGAGCGCACGCCGAGCGGTCTATGCTCGGTATGGGCGAGCGCTTTCGCCGTGGGTATTTGTGTTCGAGCTTCTTACGGCATTACTTCTGGTGTTCGGTGTATTCTTTGTTGTTATCGGCATTGCATTTGGTTGGGCACTTTTAGGGCTAGCGGCTGTACCGGCAATGATTATTCAGTGGTATAAGCATGAACTTCGCGATATGCCGGTAGATACTACCACTCGTTCAATTGATGCACGCATGGAGGCGGAATTGCTTGCGCTGTTTGATAAGCAAATGTCGCCAAAGCAGATTGCGCTCGCGTTGATGCGTGCCAATGGCGGGCTCTTTTTTGAAGTGCGTTTTGGTATTGGCGGAAGCTTTTTTAAAGAAGTCGCGTCAGATTCGGTAGAGCAAACACCGGCCATTTACGAAGAGGCGCTGCGTATTGCCGATGCTATTGACGGCAAGGTGAGTCCAGCGGTAATGATACTTGCTATGCTGAGGCAAATTCCTTCGCGCGATACTGTACTGGGGCACCTACAGCTTAGCGAAGACGATATTATGAGGGGTATTGAATGGTATCACCACCTTACGGATCTTATTGCCAAGCAACAGAAACGAACTCGACAACCGGGCGGAATTGGCCGTGACTGGTCGTTTGGCTGGATCCCGAACTTGTCGCACTTCGGTACTAATATCTCGCAGGTGGGCGCAGTATCGCGTGAAGCGGTTCGTCAAGAGCCGATTCGTCAGTTACTTTCGAGTCTTGAAAACGGAGGCGGAACAATTGCGCTTGTAGGTAACGACGGCTCTGGTAAAACTGAAATTGTGTACCAGCTGGCAAGTAAACTCATTCAGCCTGACGTATCGGTTCCGAAAAGCCTGTGGTACCAACAGGTATTTATGCTCGATGCTTCGCGACTTCTTGCGCAAGCGAGCCAAAAAGGTGAGCTTGAACGATTAGTAAGTAACTTATTGGGTGAGGCGTATGCCGCAAAAAATATTATCGTTTGTTTTGATAACGCTGAACTCTTTTTTGAAGAAGCAGTTGGCTCGGTTGACCTCACCTCACTACTACTGCCGATTATTGAAGCTAAGCGACTCCGCATTATTATGACTATGGACGAACAGCGATTCTTGCAAATTAGTAAACGCACCCCAGGTCTTACCGGTGCTATGAGTCGCATTATGATTCAGCCAACTAACGAACTCGAAACGCTCCGTGTACTCGAAAACCATCTGCCGCTACTCGAACACCGCCGCAAGGTTACTTTTATGTACCAAGCGCTTAAAGAGGCCTACCGCCTAAGCCAACGCTATGTGTACGATGTTTCTATGCCGGGTCAGGCAATTACATTGCTTGAACAATCTGCCGAGTTCGCGGAAGCGGGCGGGTTGGTATCGGCACGCTCGGTAAATACGGCGATTGAGCAAATGACCGGTGTAAAAACTGCAGCGGCCGATGGTCAGGAAGAGCGGGAGATGCTTTTAAATCTTGAATCGCTATTGCACCAGCGCATGATCGGTCAAGACAGGGCAGTGAATGTTGTTTCTGATGCACTGCGGCGTGCACGTTCGGGGGTTCGTAACCAAAACCGTCCTGTGGGAACATTCTTGTTCCTTGGACCTACTGGTGTAGGTAAAACGGAGTTGGCAAAATCATTAGCTGCGGTCTACTTTGGTGGAGAGCGAAATATTATTCGGCTCGATATGAACGAATTTGTATCGCCAAATGACGTAATGCGTCTTATTGCTGACGGTGCCGATGATTCGGGTAGCTTAACTGCGCAGGTAATGAAGCAGCCGTTTAGTGTGGTGCTATTGGACGAGCTTGAAAAAGCCCATTCGAGCGTACTGACGACATTGCTACAGTTACTCGACGAGGGTATTTTGCGCGATGTTCGTGGCCGAGAGATTAGCTTTAGGGACACGGTGGTGATTGCTACCAGTAACGCCGGTTCTGACCGTATTCAAGAATACCTGCAGCGGGGGTATAGTTTGCAGCAATTTGAAGAGCCATTTATTAACGAACTCATTAGTAGTCATATATTCCACCCGGAATTCCTAAACCGT
Source organism: Candidatus Microsaccharimonas sp. (assembly GCA_050730895.1). Lineage (GTDB taxonomy): Bacteria > Patescibacteriota > Saccharimonadia > Saccharimonadales > Saccharimonadaceae > Microsaccharimonas. The sequence continues at coordinate 408 of JBOHNV010000023.1, read as the reverse complement.
TTTGACGAATTGGTAGTGTTTGGACCGCTCAACAAGCAGCAGCTGCTTCAGGTGGTTGACCTGATTTTGACGGATGTAAACAAAAACCTGGCCGAGCAAAAGATTACCGTTACGGTAGCTCAAGACGCCAAAGAAACATTGGTTGATGCTGGATACGATGTTCGGCTTGGTGCGCGTCCGATGCGCCGTGTGGTGCAGCGTGCGGTAGAAAATACTGTTGCTAAGCTATTACTTTCTGGTGGAGCAACACCGGGCAGCACGATTGAAATTACAAAAGAACAAGTGACAACAATTCTTGCCAGCCGAACACAGGCCGATTCAATTGCTGCCGAAGTGCAAAATTAGGCGCTAATAAAAATATCCCCAACGAATTGGAGATACTATATAAATTTGGGGCGAGTGAAGGGG
>JBOHNV010000022.1:0-17531 GCA_050730895.1 Candidatus Microsaccharimonas sp. | reverse complement strand
TCACACGGACGGCCGCTTGGCGCGCGCCAGCGGCAGTGGTACCAATGTTTTCACCGCTACAGGCGCGGTTTGGTACATACTGGATCTGACCTTCGGCAGGGGTTGCCGTTGCTGTTGTGACAGCTGTATACTGCGTACCTGTCTTAGGATCGTTAAATTCACTTACTGCTGGATCTGAGTTTGCCTTCATGTAGGTAGTCAGGAACGAGCCGCTAAATACTGAAGCATTTGGCAATGCACCGCGGTTGTTGGTTGCATAGCTCTGCAGCTGACTTACCACACGGCTGACGTCGTCACGACGCTGATTGTCGCGTTGGCCACGCTGTAGTGCTGGCAATGCGATGAATACCATCAAGAAGATCAAGCCTGCGATTGCAAGCACCAAGACTACCTCGATGATTGTAAATCCTTTTTTCGTTTGTTGAGCGTTCATTGGAGAGTTTCCCACCTTTCGATGAACTTATTATACTGGTTACGTTTATACTAAACTACTTACGGTTACTTGTCTAGACGTTTATTCCGCCCACCAAGTTGTAGATTGGGAACAGAACCGCCCCCACCATACCACCGGCGACCACTGCAAGCACCACCATGAGGATTGGCTCAATGGCTGTGGATATCGTGCGGATTTCTTCGTCTAGCTCTTCTTCATATACCTGAGCGACCTTCCCCATCATTTCGTCAATACGCCCTGATTGTTCACCGATCTTAATCATCTGTGGAACTAGTGACATAATCACCTCTTCGGGCTCGAGCGCCACCGAAAGCGCTTTACCGCCCTGCACCTTTTCGGCAGCGCGAACAATACTCTTTTCAATGTGCACGTTGTTGATAGCCCGGCTAGTAACCTTGAGCATATCGAGCATACTCACGCCCGAAGTTAGGAGCGTCTGGCCGGTACGCGCAAACCGTGCCATGTAGAGCTTTTGGAACATTTTACCGAACATAGGTACATGAAGCTTGAAGTTGTCGGCAAACTTAATACCGTTCTCGGTTTTGAGATACTGCACCAAGAAGTAAATGCTAATACCGGCAATAATGAGCACCAACCACCAAAATTGCGCCAAGAAGTTCGAACCATCTACCATCACCTGCGTAAGCCACGGGAGCGACTGATTAAGGTCGTCGTAGAGCTTTTCTACCTGTGGCACCACCGTAAAGAGCATAAAGCCCATCACTGCACCAATTACGACCAACACGATGATCGGATACGTCAGCGCACCCTTAATTTTACCGGCAACTGCGGCATCTTTTTCTTGCTGGGCGGCGATACGCTGCAAAGATTCGTCCAGCGTACCCGATAGTTCACCCGCAGTAATAAGCGAAATGAAGACCTCGTTAAAGACTTTCGGGTGTTTTGCAAACGATTCCGACAGCGAACGTCCACCCTCTACCGACACGGAGATCTCTTGAATTACTGTTTGGAGTTGCTTGTTTTGCGTTTGTTCCGTCACCGTATGGAGGCTCTGTGAAAGTGGCAAACCTGCACCAATAAGCGTCGCGAGCTGACGTGTAAACATCACCTTATCTTTAGTAGTAATGCGGCCGGTAATGCGCGCCAAAAAGCCACCATCACCAATTTGCTCTTTAATAGTGAGCGGCACAAAGCCCTGCTTAATCAGCAAACGAGCTGCAGCCGTTTCAGAATCGGCCTGAATAGTTGAGTTAACAACTTTATTGGTAGCCTGGTCGCGAGCTTCGTAATTAAATTTTTTCACGGAGCACTATCCCCTCATTAACCTTTCAAATTCTACAAGATCAACCGCAAATTCACGGGCGTTATCGTAGGTAATGGTACCCGCCTGCACAAGGCTCGCAAGCGTACGGTCCATAGTTTGCATTCCTTGGTCAGCACCAGTTTGAATGATTGCGTCGAGTTGATGCGACTTCCCTTCGCGGATAATATTACGCACCGCTGGGTTGGCAATAAGAATTTCAGCCGCTACAACACGCCCGCCTCCAATTGCTGGTACAAGACGCTGTGAACAGATTGCCATAAGGATGTTTGATAGCTGTGCGCGCACCTGCGGTTGCTGGTGTGGCGGGAAGACGTCGATCATACGGTCGATCGACTGTGCTGCCGAGTTGGTGTGCAGCGTGGCGAACACAAGGTGCCCAGTTTCAGCGATGGTAATAGCCGCCGAAATAGTCTCGAGGTCACGCATCTCACCAATCAGCACGACGTCTGGGTCTTGGCGAAGGCTCGAACGAAGCGCGGCGCTAAATGAATAGGTGTCGTAGTGCACTTCGCGCTGTACAATCACCGAGCGCTTTGACTTGTGGGTAAATTCGATTGGGTCTTCAATGGTAATAATGTGTTGCGCACGTTCGGTATTGATTTTATCTACCAAAGCAGCAAGGGTTGTCGACTTACCAGAACCAGTTGGCCCCGTAACGAGCACAAGCCCGCGTGGGTAGTCGGCAAAGCCCATGACCACTTGCGGCATACCGAGTTCTACAACCGATTTAATTTCGTTAGGGATAAGACGCAATGCTGCTGCCAAGTTGCCCCGTTCGTGGAAAGCGTTTACACGGAAACGGCCAAGTGTTCCAAAGGCGAAACTGAAGTCGAATTCTTTGTCTTTTAGAAGAATTTGGCGTTGGTCTTGATCGAGAATAGCAAAAACGAGCGTTTCTACCGCTGCTTCGTCGAGAGGGTTAAACCCGGCAATTGGCGTGAGCGTTCCGTCGACGCGGAGCATTGGTGGCAAGCCAACCTGAAGGTGAAGGTCGGAGGCCCGGCGCTTTACTACTTCTTCTAGCAGTACTTCGATTCGTAAGTTTTGATTATTCATATGTTTTCCCCACTCTTATGCTGCATCTGATGTAACGCGGTTAACTTCTTCTAATGTCGTGACGCCCGTCAATGCCTTTAGGTATCCGTCTTGGCGCATAGTAATCATACCCTGCGAGACTGCCAACCGTTGGATTTCACCGCTGGTTGCCCTATCGATAATGAGCTTCTGGATGTCAGGGTTGACGTCCATGACCTCATAAATACCGGCACGACCACTGTATCCATGCGGTGTTTGAGGGGTGTCGATTCCTCTGACTAAAGTATAAGCGCTTTGGCCTGCTAATGGTAGGTCTTTATATCCTAAATCGGCAGAAACCCGAGCGACCTCTTCTTTTGTCTTTGGCAGTAGGTGCCCAATAGTGGCCATAATATTTTGCGTTTCAATCGGTGATGATTGGTAGGTTTCGCGTTTATCTGATACACGGCGCACCAGGCGCTGCCCAATAATAGTGTTTACTGTACTAGCGATCAAGAACGGCTCGATGTCCATATCGAGCAAACGCGGAAGCACCCCGGCCGCCGAGTTGGTGTGGAGCGTACTAAACACTAAGTGCCCCGTAAGCGCTGCTTGTACTGCCAAACTGGCAGTTTCGGCGTCACGGATCTCACCCACCATCACGACGTCTGGGTCTTGACGCAAGATTGAGCGAAGTCCGTTGGCAAACGTGAGCCCTACCTCGGAGTTCACCTGGATCTGGTTAACCCCCTGCATCTTATACTCAACTGGGTCTTCAAGGGTCACGATATTAACGGTGTCGTCTTTAATTTCCTTAATCAGTGCATAAAGACTGGTCGACTTACCCGAACCAGTTGGCCCCGAAGTAAGCACCATGCCGTTCGGGCGCTTTACACCGTGACGAATCGCACGAAGCGAACGCCCTGCGTAGCCCATGTCTTCAAGGTCGAACGAATTACCCGACTTGTCGAGAAGACGAATAACAATTTGTTCACCCCATACCACTGGGCTGATCGCGATACGAAGGTCGACTTCTTTATTTGCCACCTTCACGGCGAACTGACCGTCTTGCGGTACGCGGTGTTCGTCAATTTTTAGATTCGAAAGAATTTTTACGCGGCTAACGAGCGCAGGTTCAATACTCTTTGGCAGTTGCATTACTTCACGCAATACGCCGTCCACGCGACAACGAATCTTTAGTGCGTTCTCGAGAGGTTCGATGTGAATGTCACTCGCGCGAGACTTTACGGCGTACTCGAGAATCTTGCTAAGCGCCTGGCTAATTGGTGAATCCTGAACGATCGTCTTAACATCACTCGCCTCTTCGGCCTTGGCTTCGTCTTGCGATGCCTGCGCGGCTTGGTCGACACTCGAAAGGTCGGTTTTGTACTGGTCGAGTACATGACGCACGCCAGCCTCTGAGGCCATAAATACCTTCAACGGACGTTGGATACGGTTTGCGAGGTAGTCAACAGCCTGGACGTTATTTCCGTCGAGCATCGCTACAGCAAGGCGATTTTGCACCTCTGCAAGCGGCACTGCCATAAAGCGCTCGGCGATATCTTCTGGAAGTAACGCAAGAATGTTTTGATCAATAAGTGTATTTGCTAGGTTGACGTATGGCACACCGGAAACCTGTGCAATGGCATGCGTGAGAAGCTCATCGTCAATAATATCTTGGTCGGTCAGTAAGCTAAAAAGCGGCTTTCCAACCTTCGCGGATTCAGCCTTTGCATTAGTAATAACGTCAGCCGCAACAAGCCCCTCATCAATGAGAAGGGAGATAAGCTTTTCTTGAACGTCATCGGTGAGTAAAGCCATGCGCTACCGCCCCCTACTCATTTCCTGGCGTAATCTGTACCTCGACGGCTGGGTTTATGGCACGTTCGTTAAAAATCTCAGTATCTGGCTCAACAACATCGGTATTGATTCTGTCGATTGTCTTCACGGTCACTTCCTCAGTTGCACCTTCGCCAAGAATTGCTTGCGTTGCAAAGAAAGCAACCAGTACACTTACAGTGGCGATAAGAATCAGCATTGCTAAATCGGTCTTTTTCATCGTGGCACCGCCTTATCTTTAAGTTCAAGTTTTACTTCTGGTTCGTAGAATGCGCGGGCGCTGACAGTCATAAGAAGTGTGCCATCGGCTTGGTTTTCAACGCGCAGTGACGTGACTTCGATAGTACGGATAGAACGTTCGAGGTTAGTGAGTACCTCTTGAAGTGCTTGTTCGGTGCCCATAACTGCAAAGCTAAAGTCGATTGAATTTTCGACTACTTCGACACCCTCGTCAACAACGGCAGTAGCTGCGTCTTCGCTCGATTCTACTCCAGCAACAGGAGTGACCTGAAGCATTTGGATTGGCTGCAAGCCTGCAATACCAGCAAGCAGCTTGTTTTGCAGTGATGCACCAAGCGCCAATGAGTTTGCGTCTGAAGGTAACGCGTCAAGAATTACCTGAAGCGCTTGGTCGGTATCGTTTGCTTTTACCTTCGCGAGGTCGACGTTAGTGTCGATCACACGAATTTCGTTTTGAAGCTCTTCGGCAACACTGTTGTTGTGCTTTAGATTGCTCACGGTTTGCGCCTGTTCGGCAAGAACCTTTTCGTTATACATAAGTTGTTGGGCAAAGAAAATGCTCACCACTACTGCTGTGCCAACAAGTGCCGACGCAACAGCAATCCATATAAACATAGTGCGGTTTGCCTTAGCAATTTGGTTTCGCTTGCGAATTGCAACATCATTCGGATTCATATTACTCTACCTCCTTGGCTCGTTCGGCAAAAATACTTCGTGGAATACCAAGGTATGAGTCGGTAACGTTCCCGTCTACGCTGAGCTTAATAGTCACTTCTTTAATAGCTGGAGAGAAAAGCTCTTCTGGGTATTCGAATGAAATAGTGAACATAAGGACCTTTTCCCCGTTGGCGTTTTCACCGTAGCTCACTTCGCTCGTATCGAGGGTAGCGGCAAGCTTGACGGTCTGTTCTTGGCCGTCTTCTTGGTACACGACAATAGCGCTATCGAGTGTCTTCTTAAAGACTTCCATGGAATCGTAGGCGCGCGTTTGGCCTTCGAATGAGATGATGCCGTCGGCAGAATTTATGTCGATTTGTGAGATCTGTACTTCGTTAGGAGCTGGCGGCACAACTGCAGATACAACACTAAAGATACGAGAATCGATCTTTTTGTTGTCATTAAGTTCGCTCATTTTTGCAAGTTGGTTTTGAATGGTCAACACCTTTGATAGGTCTTTTACCTCAGAAAGAGTTTTGTACTGCGTCTTAATTTCGTCGGAAACCAACCCACTACGAACTGTTTGAACGCCATAAACGTAGAGTGCAAGCAGTACTACTACCGCGCCAGCAATGATGCTCGTAAGGATAGCACCAGAAATAACCGCCGCTCGCATTGATTGTGCGCGGAGGAGCTCCTGCTTTACATCGGGGACGAGGTTAATTTCTATCATTTCTTGTTTTTCCTTTGCGCAAGGCCAATGGCGGTTGCAAATTGTGATGCAACAGGAGCAAGCTGCTGTTGATCTTCTTGCGATACACGAACGTTCTGCCATGGGTTTGCGATAGCTGTTTGCACACCCACCTTCGAGCTCACATATTCGCTAAAGCCCGGCACTACCGCACCATACCCCGAAAGCATAATGCCGCCCACTGGAGTGCTTGGGTAACGAGTTTGGAAGAACTTAATTGATTTGGTAAGTTCGACCGCAAAACTATCGAGCGTGCTTTCGATGGCGCGATACACTTGGCCTTCGAGGCGGTCGGGCGCAAGACCAAACTTAAGAATAAATTGGCGCGCTTGATCTTCTTGAACGTTCAAGTTTTGAACCGCTGCCTTTACGAGCGAGCGCACACCAGTTGGAATGGTGCGAACAAGGCGCGGTGAATCACCAAAGGTAATGGCGAGGTCGGTTGAGGTTTCGCCAACATCGATAATAAGGCGCGCGTCTGGAATACCAGCTGGAAGCAACGAGCGAATCATTGCTAGTGGGTCTGGTTCGGCTGCAATAACGTTAAGGCCAAGGCCTTCGATAAATTCAAGGCGCTCTTCGGCGTAGGCGTTTGCCGTGCTCGCGATAAGGACTTCTTGCATTTTAGGGTCATGGAGCGAAGTACCCAGCGCCGCCCAGTCTACCTTGGCTTCATTACTTGCCATTGGAATGTATTGGTCGACTTGATACTTAATCGTGTTACGAAGTTCGTTTTCGGGCATGATTGGCACTTCGATAACGGTGGTGAACGTTTTGTTCGAAGGAAGGCCGAGAACAACGTTTTTGGTTTTAATACCACTCTGCCCTACTGCAGTCATGATGACTTCGCCAAGCTTGCGAAGGCTTTCGGGTGATGATGAGGCGCTCGTCTTTTCATCGAGAGGAGCATAGCCGAAGTGAGTAAGGCTCCAGCCGCCCTGACCGGCAGGAGTAAGTTGTGCAACCCGAACTGCGTTCGTGCCAATATCAAGTGCAAAAAAGTCGCCCACGCCGTGTATTGCCATATTGTCCCTCATTATACAGAAAGCATAAGCGTAAAAGCAAGGTGTTTTCTGTGTAATCTATTATTACGGTATCTCTAGTACCGTGGCGGGAGTTCTTTTGTAGAAACCGTCGTCACGCGCCCACCCGACTGCGCCTGCTGAGCTGCCCATAAATAGGCGTCTGGGCGGAAGTTAAATACCTCTGCCGGGTCACCAGCGGCCGCACCTGCACCCGAACCGGCCGTTCGAAGCATAAGGAGTCTATTGGCAACAACAGGACCGTTAATCGTCAGCTGTTGGTTACAGGTGTTCGTGCTAATTGTCGCCGGTTGCCTGTCGCAGGTACGAATCACTCCGCCACTAATAGCGCCTCCGCTCGTCCTTGTTCCTGGAGCAACAAGCCACGCATCAACCCTTGTAACATTTTCGTTAATAGTAATGTTGTTTGCGATAATCACTACCTGTGGGATCTGCGAAGCGTTCCCGAGTGCACCGTTCGTGTATTGAATATTGCCCGAAATAACCACATTAGCGCTCGGAGCATTTATGACAATCCAGCGACCACTTGGGATTGTACCGGCCGTAAGAGTAATCGTTCCAGAGCCTCGGTACACCCCTGTCGCAACACTTGTTAGGTTACTTGAACTAATAACTGGTGTTGTTGAATCGGTGCGGAACCTTGAAGTGATGTCGAGTAGTGGTGACACGTGCGTATAACACCCATTTGATGTACTGCACCGCGCACTGGTATTGCCAGAATTTGCGAAGGTAAGCAAGTTATGCGGACTTGCATTTCCATCAACTGAGCCAGATCCCGAGGCCATACTTGTGACCGCCCCCTTGGGTGCAATTGCGTACTCAGCCCATGAACCATACGTACCGGTTGGGTTCACAGAAACCGAAGTTGTTACTCTCCCCGTTGCCGATGAACTGCCGCCAAGCACCGATCGCCCCACAAACAAATCGCCCCCAATAATATTCACCTTTGGACTTTTACCTACAATGTAGCAAGCCAAGGCTGAGTGTTGCCAGTTAGTGTCGTCGTGTCTTCGGTCTTTCACTGATAATGCGTAACACAGTTTCGTTCCTACCGGGTACGTGCCTATGTTACTTGGGGCGGTTTGATTCGCGCCACTCGTCGTATAGACTACCCCGGTACCATTACCAATCGACGAACAGTTCGTTTCTGACGTAAAGAATGCACACGGATCATTTGCACTCGGTGCACCCAACCTTCCCGGGATACTCGTAAGTTGTGTTGATGGCGAATACGTAAGCTGGGTGAGCTGCCAACGCGCAGGATTTGAGCTTGTTGGTCCATCATTCGAAACGCGTCCCGTTACGATTACCTCGCCGCTATCACTTGCAATCACCGTACCATTTACAGGGGCTGTAATGGCTGGCCTCAGTTCGTAATTGGCACGCTCCCAGGAGACGTTAACGCGAAGCGCAGTACAGTTTCCGTAGCCAGACGTGCCGTTAGAGTCCCGCTTATAGAACGTACAGTACGCACCGGCACGGTCAAATGGATAGCTTCCACTCGATCGAGAAACAGTTGACCAGTTTGGCACCGTACCGCCCATCGACTGCTGCGAAAGCTGTGACGACGTTGGCGGTTGCTTTTGAATCCGCTCAACAACACTTCTAAACAAGCCCGAAGGTGACGAGCCGCCAGTAACACATTGATAGTTGTATCCCGCAGGGCAGCCTAATTGAGAAAATCCTGTCATGTGACCACCGTCACTCAACGTATATTTGATACAGTCATACGTCTGAGGGTACGCGTAGCTTCCCGCGTTTGGACACGTCGCAAGGCTACCTGGTTCTGAATCTGGATATCCCGTAATAGCAAAAGAGCGTGTTGCAATACCGCCACTACAGCTTTGCCATACAATATTTGCCGTATAGCTCATGCGACCATTCGACTCGTTAAGCGACATGTTAGATGGATACCCGGCCACCGCAACAGGGTGTCCGTAGCCACTCCAACTACAGAGGTTCGAGAGGTATGTATTTGCCTGAGTCCTGTTCGTAATTGTATAGCGCGTTCCCCCGACCCAACCTGTTCCGTATCCTGTAACGGTTGCGGCTGAAGCGGTAGCCGGTGTAATTAGTCCCACAATAACACCGAGGATTCCAATAAATAACACGCCCATTAAAAATTGCTTCATTAGAGCTTCCTCACCGTATCGGTTGGTAAGTAATCTGGATTACTGAGCGCATCATTAGTGAGGGTACGCATATCGTCGCGGTATGCTTGATCTGCACCAATCGATTCGATATCGATGTTCACTCCCGCTTCTTTTGCAGCTGCTAACTTAATAAGCATGACGTCAATAATTGGGTACTCGCTTACTTTGCGACTTACCTCTATAACAAAATAAGCTTTTTCTACCATCTCACGATCCCAAGTGGCCGGATCGCTCGTTCGCACTTCATTTTGAACCTGCTGGTGCAGTGCACTATAACGGGCGGTTATTTGCGCAAAGTCAGCATTGTTTTCAATTTTTTCGTCGCGTGCTTCAGTGGCAAGCTGCGAGAAGTCACGCTGGTCTGCAGCGGTATCACTCGTGCGTGTGTTCGTAATTTTTACGACGACATACACGGCGGTAGCGAGAAGCACCACCGCAAGAGCACAGCCAATAATAAGTACGGTACGTTTTTTATTCATGTATTCTGCTTCTATCGTATCGTACAACAGGGCATTCTGCTAGCGCTTATTAGGTGCTAATAGCGCGGTGGAAGTTCTTTTGTCGACACTGTCGTTACGCGACCACCGGATTGCGCCTGCTGCATTGCCCATACATAGGCGTCTGGACGGAAGTTAAAGATTTCGGCGGGGTCACCGCGACTCGTATTCACCCCCGCGCCGCCAGAACGAAGCATAATGAGCCTGTTGGCGATAACTGGACCATTAATTGTAAGGACTCCAGAACATACTTGGTCGCTAATTTGAGCTGGCGCGCTACTACAGGTGCGGATCACGCCACCCGAAATAGCCCCGCTGCCACTTACTGTTCCTGGCGCTACCAACCACGCATCGACGCGCCCTACGTTATCGTTAATGGTAATATTATTCGCAATAATAACAAGTTGTGGAATTTGCGCTGCAGTTGCAAATGGCCCGTTCGCGTACTGAATATTGCCCGAAATTGTCACGTTTGCAGACGGCGCATTAATAACAATCCATTTCCCCGCCCCAAGCGTTCCGCCCGATATGTTGATACCCCCTGAGCCGCGGTAAATACCCGTTGCCGCAGTCGTAATGTTTGTGGCCGATGTAAAAACAGGGCTTGCTGATGAGGTCTTAAACCTATCATCGATACCTGGAATTGCCGTGCTGTGTGTATAACATCCTACAGAGGTTGCGCAACGAGCCGAGGTGTTTCCGGTATTCGCGAAGCTAAGCAGGTTATATTGTGAACCCCCACCACCGGCGTACCCCGACCCCGAAGCCATACTCGTCACCGGGCCGGTAGAAACGATGGCATATTCACCCCATGATCCGTAGGTACCCGTGCTATTTCGAGAAGCTGCCGTCACGACTCTTGTGGAAATTGGTGAATTCGCGCCCACCACTGCCCTTCCGACAAACAAATCGCCGCCTATAATAGTCACCTTTGGCTTCTTACCTACCACATAGCAGGAGAGTGCTGAGTGTCGCCAGTTTTCGGTTGTGTGTGTATATTGCCGGACCGACATTGCAAAACAAATGCGCGTCCCTACTGGATAATCATTAATTGTTGCAGTTGCGGGGTGACCCTGGACGCTATTTCGCGTGTACACACCTTGTCTACCTGAGGCAATTGACGTACAGTCCTGCTCTCCTGTAAAAAATGCGCACGGGTTCGTGGTCTGGCCACTCGTACCGCCTGATTTTTGTGGTATAGCGGCATTTTTGTTATAACGCATTTGCGTCACTTGCCAGTCGATATTTGGTCGAGAGTTAGTTGGGCCGTTGTTTCGCACCGAACCAGTAATAGGTTGATTTGCAACAGGCACTTCAATCGTCGATCCATCGGTGACACTTGTAATACTTGGAACAAGTGAATAATCATAGGTAGGACACGTACGGACGATACTTACCGGCACCGCCTCGGTACCAGGGTCAGGACTTGTATACGTTACCGACCCCCATCTGCGCTGCTGCATGGTACGCGTCAGATACACTGTTACCGACCCCGATGCACGGCCTGTTAGATTGGTCGGGCTACAGAGCGCAACCCTCGAAACATCAAGGTTTCCGTACAACCTACTCCCCTCTGTCGTCCACTGCCATGGTTGCGGCTGAGACGTTCCGCGATACAGAGAGTTTGTTGAGAGCCCCGTAAGTACCGAGGCGCTAAAGTTAATAGCCCACATTTCCGTAGGCCCAGAGAAGCTCGTACGACAGTTATTGACCGCACCACGAACACTCACCCGCACCGATGTATCATTCGTTCCAATCGCTACCGTCTCACTATAGTAGTCGGCCTGATTAGACAGCCACACCATGCCCTTTGCCCAAGCGGTACTATTCTCACAGTAGTTACCGACGTGCCCATAATTAAGACGCGAGTTGGTCCACATTGAAGCAGACACCGAATGTGTCTGAAGCAACGCACCCACAATAGATGCAAGCAATATCGCACCAAGAACAAGCACTTTATGCCGGCTTACCACCGACACAAAGCGCTGAACAAAAGTGTGCTGCATGTATTCCATATCTAGCCTGAGCCTAATTGCGAATCACCTTCGGATGGCATTAAAGCATCAACACGAACCTGCATTGACTCGAGCCCCATGACATCGACGAGTTGACTGCTCGGGTACTGGTATTTTTCAGCAAGCTCGGTAATGGCATCTACAAATTGTTGCGCCGCCTCGGCATTTCCCGTAGCAATTGCACCAGAATAAGCGATAAATATACAGGTAGCATCTTCATTAAAATTACCATGTGCTTCCTTGAGAGTGGCGACTTGGCTATTTATACGTTCGCCCAACTTCACGCGATCACCCTCTTCGATAACCGGCGTAAGCGCAATTTCGTTATACTCCTTAACCACCTCAGCGTCACAAACAATAGGCGACGCCCGCACCACACCTTCCGATGACTTGAATTGAACAACAAGAATACCCGCAAAAATGAGATACCAGATGACACCCGCAATGAGCACAAGAACCGCGCTTATGGTAACAATCGGTTTCCAGTTTGATTGCTTCATCGCTACACCCTTTCACGATTTACACTAATGCCCTCCAGTATAATCGTAAGCAATATCACAAGGCAAGTGCTTTTCGCAATACCATAATTTCACCCCTGTTATGGTATACTAATAGTATGAGTTTATCTATTGGAATTGTAGGGCTGCCAAACGTTGGCAAGTCGACCCTCTTTAACGCGTTAACAAACAACAACATCTTAGCAGCAAACTATCCGTTTGCGACTATTGAGCCTAATACGGGTATTATTGCCGTACCCGACGAGCGACTACTCTCTTTGAAAAAGCTCTATACTTCAGATAAGGTACTTCCTGCGACCGTTACATTTGTCGACATTGCCGGCCTTGTGGCGGGTGCAAGTAAGGGCGAAGGGCTTGGAAACAAGTTCTTAGCAAACATTCGTGAATGTGACGCTATTGCCCATGTGGTACGCGCCTTTGAAGACGATGACGTCACTCACGTAAACGATCGCGTCGATCCACTACAAGACATAGAGGTTATTAATACTGAGCTTATTTTAGCCGACATTCAATCGATTGAACGCTACCTTCCTAAAGTCGAGCGCGAGGCGAAATCGAATGCTGCACTACGCGGAGAGGTCGAAGAACTCAAGCGCATTCAAACCGAACTCGAAGCCGGTACGTTGGTTTCAGCAATGAAAGACGTGAACACAGAAATTATTCAAAGCCTTCAGCTTTTAAGTGCTAAACCGGTTATTTACGTTTTTAACGTCGATGAGTTTACCCTTGGTAATGAGGCTCGAAAAGCCGAGCTTGCCGCCATGGTTGCACCGGCGCAATGTGTGTTTATCTGCGCCAAACTCGAAGAAGAGCTTCGCGGCCTTACCGACGAAGACGCTGCTGAACTTCTCGCCTCGTACGACGTCAGCGAATCTGGACTTTCACAGCTCGCCCGTGTTGCTTACTCGACCCTTGGGCTGCAAAGCTACCTCACTGCTGGGCCAAAAGAAATTCGCGCCTGGACCATTAAGCAAGGTGCTACTGCGCCGCAAGCCGCCGGCGTCATTCACACTGACTTTGAAAAGGGATTCATCGCCGCTGCTATTGTTGATTACGACGACCTCATTACCGCAGGTTCCGAACAAGCCGCAAAAGCTGCTGGAAAAATGCGCACCGAAGGTCGCGACTACATCATGCGTCCTGGTGATGTTGTCGAGTTCCGCTTTAACGTCAGCAAATAACTCCCCAATTTTTGGACATGAAAATACCCCGGCTATACCGGGGTTTTCATCTCTTTCGTGCTTACTACCATGACCAGTCCGCAGGCCGCCCGGTTCGCTCCTTTTGCAGGAGCTACTACGGGCGGCCCACGAAATGGGTCGGTGAACGTTGTTCAGACGAATCGGCGACAACAGGTGTCGGTGGAACCAGCTGCAGCACCGCTACAATGTTTTCAACCGTCCCCGCGTTCGGATCGTAGCCATCAGGACGATAGCAACTCACCAACACAAGACGGCCGGCCTTCGCTTCGGTGACCCGAGGGTCGGTCGAAAGCTCGGGCTTCATGACAGAAAAAACAGGTTCGCTCATCACATAGGTCAAGGTTTCCCCATTTCCCGTCGTGATAATCACCTCACACCCTGGAGTCATCTGCCGCACACCGTTAAAGATGGCGGGTTCGATCCAGGAGTGCCCGTACACATAGTTCGTGTTTGTGGCGGCCTCTGAGAGAATTCCCCCAGGAATGCCGGTATACCACGAGATGGTGTCCATGGTAGCGGGTTCAACCGCACCATCAACAAGCATCGCTTCTGTGTACTCGGTAATCGGACCACTGATTCCTACGCACGGAATATCGAGCTGTGCACCCTGAAACGTCCACGGCTCCGCTGGCTGCGAAGTTGGCGTGGGTGTCGGCGAGGGCACTGTTGTTGGCGGCACCACTGGAGGTGGCGCTACCGTCGCCCGAGGCGTTGCTGCCGGCGAGGGCAGCGCACCGTCGGTACCCGTGGTCGGTGTGGCGGTGACAACAAAAAACACTGTCACCGCGCACACCACCACTAGAGAGGCGACGAGAACCCAGAGGATTTTCGTAAGCCTACCATACCTGCGTCGTGCACGATTCGTCGACCGAAGCGTCACTCCCCCGCCAGCGACTGACGCCGCTGGTAGGCAACGACACCGATGGCGATCATCAGAGCGACGGCGAGCGAAGCGCCCCCGAACACGAGCGGCGAAACACCAGCCGAATCCGAACTCGAGAGTCCGAAGCCGTCGGTCTTGCCACCGGGAACGGTGTTGCCAGTCGGCTGCTTAGGGGTGGTCACGGTGCTCTTCGAGTCATCCGTGTCGCCCTTGTCGCCGCCACTGTTGTCATCGCCACCGCCGGGCGTGCCGCCGTTGTCACCGTCGTTACCCGGGGTACCGTTGTCGGTTTCCGGGCACGGCACATTGACCATGGAGGTCTGCCCCTCGTTCTGCGAATCGGCGAACCGAACGCTGAACTCGATGTCACCACAGGTGTCCATCGGGAACGTGACACGCAGTGTCTCGGTGTCCTCGATGAACTCGAGTGTTGCATCGGGGTTCTCGCTGTCGCCATGGGCAATGACGACAGTGAGCGGACCCTCTGCGTCGTTGCGATCAACCGTCACGACGGCGTGAACCGCGGACTTGTTGTCATCGGTCAGTATGCCGTTCAGGTGCGCGTCGACGATCGGAGCCTCGGGCTGAGGCTCGACCGGCGCCGTGAAGACCACCGAAGTGCTCGACGAAGCGCCAGCTGCTGTGCCGTTGACGTAGACCTGGCTGGTCACCCCGACAGTTCCGTCTGGGAAGTCACCCAGGAGGGTTGTCGAGAACGAACCAGCTGCCGGAACAGGAGTCACCGAGAACACACCGTTGGATGCGGTGGTCACGATGGTTACCTCGGCGTTGTCGGGAAGGTTCGCGAGCGTCACCGATCCTGAGACCGGGATGGAGCGCGCGATACCATCATCGTTCGCCGTGGCAGTGATCGGACCGAGCGTCACACTGGGCGCCGGCGGCGGGCACTCGACGACCGTGAACGAACCGGACTTCGTGACGGACTCCTTGGGGTCCGCCTCGCTGTTGAGGTTCGTCACGATGTAGGTGTAGTTGTGAACACCGGGACCCACACGGGTCTCGGCGTCGCCGGTCAGCGGCTTGCCGTCGAGCAGCGTATCAGTGATGACCTCACCAGCGACCACGTTGTCCGCGGCGCTGACGAGCACTTCCATGCCGTCGTAGCACTGTGCCTCGTTCTCGTACACGGGATAGAGCTCACGAGTGGACTGAGGAGCCCACTCGCCATCGGCCGCATACGCAGCCGTTGTCACCCCGCCCATGGCGAGAAGTCCCACCACCGCAGTGGCGAGAAGTCCGAGCTTCGTGGGCGTACCCACTCTGGAACGCTTCATGAAAAGCCTCTCTTGTCGTAGTTTTGCACTCTAGAGATGTTAATCGCACCTGTTCGGCATTGGCTTACTAGGGGCGCTCGAGCAGAACACCTAGGAAGTCTCAACCAAAAAAGGCGACGCATCTCGCAAGTGCTGCTTGGGCTATATATTACCATATTTATAGGGAATTTGCAATATCCAGAACCGTGCGCTATCCCTTTACGAAACCCTTATCAAAAAAGCAGCCGCACGTGGCGACTGCTTTATAAATGGAATAATTAAATACTATACAGTTGGGATAGTAATTGAAACGTCTTTGTATTCGTAGACCATTTCAGCACCAGTGTCACTCATGACTACCTTAGAGATACGGTTTTCGTCGTCAACGTAGTAGGTTACATCGCCAGCAGGTCCAGAAGCTTTCCAAACCTGGCAAGTGCCCGCTGGGCAGGCTTCGGTGCCCGAGTGCTTTGCTGAGTCTTTGTACTGACTCGCATCTTGAGCAAGTGAGGTTGCCTCTTCGGAAGTAGTGTCTACAGTTGATGTTGAACACTCACCATCTACACAGGTAACAACCGTGTTGCCCTTCACATATGATTCGGTGGTCATTCCCCCGAATGAACTTGAGGACTTGGTTGTACCCTTTCCATCGCTTTCAGTGGTGCTTTCAACCGTCTGACCGCTCACGGTGGTCTTTGTTGTAGCTACATACGAAAGTTCGTTCAGCGGCTGAGGGTTAAATTCCTTTGATGGATCAACACCGCTCGGCGTTTCGTTATTAGAGGTTTGATTTGACTGGTTGTTAGCATCGTCGCTAGCGTTGTTGTTCATATTGATTGCAATAGCAACCCCGGCAACTGCAAGTACGGCGATAACGGCCACAATAATTGCTATAGTTTTCTTATTCATATTCACCCCCTGGTGTTGGTTGGTACTGCATTTATTATACACGCTTCACCTAGCAACGGTGTTGTGGCGATTAACGAGCTTTTTGGAGTAAGTAAAATCGCTCGCGGTTACCCTTTGATCCAGCCACTTCACTATCTCGCTTATCGACAATAATAAAGTGTTCTTTTGCCCACGTTTCAAAGTCTTTTAGAATCTGCCTACGAACGCCGTCGTTTTTAATAATACCCTTATTTGTTTGATGCCTCCCCGCCTCAAACTGCGGCTTTACCATGGCGGCGATTTGAGTATGCTTGGCGCTTAAGTTGACGGCAATGTGCGGTAAAATTTCGCGAAGACTAATAAATGAAACATCGATGACAGTGATATCAGGGCGATCCTCGGGAGGTAAAGTGAAATCGCGAATATCAGTTTTTTCGTGAAGTTCGATTTTTTCGTTGCGGCGCAGGCTTGGATGAAGCTGTTCAGTACCCACATCAACGGCATAGACTTTTTTTGCACCGTGCTGCAGCGCGTAATCGGTAAAGCCACCAGTGCTACTGCCGACATCAAGAATAATTTTATCGGTAAACTGGAGCTTTAAAAGCCCCGCTACACTGGCAAGCTTAAGCCCCGCCCTACTAACGTATTGCTCGGTGGCCATAAGTTTAATTTGGGTAGCATCGGTGACAAAATGGCCCGATTTGGTGACTATTTTACCGTCAACCATTACCTTACCAAGCTTGATCCAGCTCTCGGCCTGCGAGCGGCTCGAAACCAAGCCGCGGGCGTTTAATTCAACATCGAGGCGTCGTTTCATA
>JBOHNV010000021.1:0-17823 GCA_050730895.1 Candidatus Microsaccharimonas sp. | reverse complement strand
GTATACCCCTTACGGTAAAAAACCGCCAACCGATATAAAGGTGAGCTGTAGTAGCAGCGTCATCAATGAAACACCAAACATAGTGCGTGCCCATTTTACGTAGCCAGTGGTTTTATAAAGCGAAACGCCCTTGTAAATCCAGTAACCCGCTAGCACCAAACTGAGCACCAGGTAAATGATTCCGGTGTAGCCAAATAGTGTTAGAAGTATCGTCGAAATTCCGTAGAGCACCGTTGTGAGCATAATTTGGAACTTCGTGCTCTTCATGCCGTACTTCGCTGCCCAAACTGGAAGCTTCGCACTGGTGTAATCGTCTTTTCTAAACATAGAGATAGCGTAGAAGTGCGGGAGCTGCCAGAAGAATAAAACCGCAAACAAGCTAATTGCCGCCAAGTCGATACGGCCGGTAAGTGCTGTATAGCCAGCAACCGGTGGTAATGATCCCGCAACACCACCAATAATCGTACTCAACGCTGTGGTTCGCTTTGCAATACCATAAATTGCTACGTACCAAATAAACGCAACCACGCCCAACCAAGTAGTCAACGGATTAGTCAAGAAGGCGAGTAGCAAGAACCCTGCAATACCCAACACCGCACAAAAAAGTAGAGCGTTGCCAACACTAATATCACCAGACGCCACGCCACGGCTGGTAGTGCGCTTCATTTGCTTGTCGATATCACGGTCGAGCACATTATTCGCAACGCATGCCGATGCAATAACCAGAGCAATGCCGCCAATGGCTCCAATAAACGCCCAGACATCAAAAGCAATCATACTTGCTGCCAACATAAACCCAGCGACGCCACTGAGCGTATTACTAACCGTAATGCCCGGCTTCATAAGTCGCAGATAAGACTTCGTGTGGCGTTCCATTAAATTCCCTCGTGTTCGCTCATGTACTTGTGCTGTTCGTCGGGCGACATATCCATCATATTGTAGTTAAGATTGGCCATAACCCATACCGTACCGCCTACCACAATGAGAATAATTACTGCCGTAAAGATGAACGTCAGTCCTTTCCAGCGACTCCCTCTACCAATATGCAAAAAGAACACCATTTGTACAATCAGCTGCACCACTGCGATACCTAGTACGATTGGCACCAGAATTTCTGACGGCCATAAGTCGTTTACAACAAAGAGATACGCGATAAACGTAGTGATGACAGACAGGATGAACCCAACCACATATGAAATGTAGGGAACTTGTGAGTCGCGAGTAGCAAGTGTAGGTTTTTTCATGCGATACCTCCAATTAGGTAGACGAAGCTGAAGATAAAGATCCAAATAACATCAAGGAAGTGCCAGAAGAGCCCGAGGATCGAGAGTCGGCGCACATCTGTTTCTTTAAAGTTGCGTTGCAACAGCCGGAAAATTACCACCGCCATCCAGATTAGCCCAATAGCAATGTGCAATCCGTGCGTGCCCACTAATACAAAGTATGATGACAGGAAAGCGCTCTGTTGCCAGCCGTGACCTTCAGCAATAAGGTGGTTAAATTCCCAAAGCTCGAGCGCCAAGAATGCTGCACCAAGTAGGAAGGTGAGGATCAACCATACAATTGCTTGCTTCTTAAGGCCACGTTCGGCCCCCAGTACGGCCAACCCGACGGTAAAGCTACTAACCAATAGAATCATAGTTTCGATGAGTACGAAGTCGAGGTCGAATAAGTCGGCGCCCGATGGTCCACCAGCAGTTGCCGTGCGCAGTACTGCAAACACCGCAAACAATGTGGCGAACAATATACAGTCGGTCATGAGGTACACCCAGAATCCGAGTGTCTTGCGCTGGTAGATTTCTACTTCTTCTTTGGCGCGGCTCATACTGCTTGCTCCTTTAGTGCGTGTCTTGCTTCTTTTTCTACTTCACTGGCAGGGATTTTACGGTCAACATCGTCTTGGGTAAGCCTAAATATAATCACGCCGATGAGCAGTACGAGTGATCCTACGAGAATCCACCAGATATGCCAGACAGCAGCAAGTCCAAAGGCAAGCGCTAGGAGTCCAATAGCAATACCCCAGCCTGTGTGTTTCGGTACCCAGATATCTTCATACACAGGAGCTGGTGTAGCCTTAGACTTCTTGGCCTCCCAGAACGCATCGCGAGTAGTAACGGTTTGAATCGTCGCAAAGTTATATTCAGGAACCGGTGTTGGAGTTGACCATTCGAGCGTTCGAGCACCCCAAGGGTCTGGGCCAGCAAGGTTCTTTTTACGCTGTATGAAGCTGACAACCTGTTGAAGTACTTGGAAGAAAATACCAAGGGCGATAATACCGACGCCAAGACCCGCCACTACAAACAGTCCACCCCAACCGAGCGATGGGTCGTATGAGTCGAGTCGACGCACCGCGCCCATGAAGCCGAGGATATAGAGCGGAATGAAGGCCACGAGGAACCCAACGAACCAGCACCAAAACGCGTATTTACCAAGCCGCTCGTTCAACATGTAGCCTGCAAATTTTGGCCACCAGTAGGTAAGACCCGCAAACGCTCCGAAGATAACGCCACCAATGATCATGTTGTGGAAGTGTGCCACCAGGAACAGACTGTTATGCAGCTGGAAATCTGCCGCCGGAACCGAAAGGAGTACTCCCGTAAACCCACCGATTGTGAATGTGACGATAAAGCCCATAAACCAGAGCATCGGTGTAGTAAACGTAACTTTTCCACGGTACATCGTGAAGATCCAGTTGAAGATTTTCACTCCAGTTGGAATAGCAATAATCATCGTCATAATACCAAAGAAGGTGTTGACGGCCGCGCCAGCCCCCATGGTAAAGAAGTGATGTAGCCATACTACGAACGAAAGTACAGTAATAGCCATGAGCGCCCACACCATACTGGCGTATCCGAAAATACGCTTCTTTGAGAACGTGGCCACAACCTCCGAGAAAATACCAAAGGCTGGCAGTACCAAAATATATACCTCTGGATGCCCCCATGCCCAAATAAGGTTAATGTACAGCATAGGGTTGCCGCCATTAAAGCTCGTAAAGAAGTTTGTATCGATTAAGCGGTCAAGTGACAAAAGGCCGAGCGTCACCGTAAGAATAGGGAAGGCCGCCATAATAAGCGCCGTACTTCCAAGGACACTCCATACAAAGATCGGCATCTTCATGAGAGTCATTCCTGGTGCGCGCATCTTTAAAATAGTCACAAAGAAGTTAATACCCGTCAAAAGACTACCGATACCAGCCACCTGGAGACTCCATATCCAATAATCTACTCCTGTGCCTGGGCTATACTCGAGTGTCGAAAGTGGCGGATATGCCAACCAGCCGGCAGCCGAGAATTCACCCACAATCATTGGAGCGTTCATAATAATCATACCAGCCACGAATAGCCAAAAACTTATTGAGTTAAGAAACGGAAAGGCAACATCACGAGAACCAATTTGTTGCGGCACAATAAGGTTAAAGAGCGCAGCAATAATACCCATCGCCACAAAGAAAATCATAATAGATCCGTGAGCTGAGAAGATTTGCTGGAAGTGGTCGGCGTTCAAGATTTCAGGGTTGTTGTTGAGCGCTTGTTGGCCACGCATCAAGAATGCATCGGCCGCACCACGAAGGAGCATAATGACCGAAACAATAACGTACATAATACCGATCTTTTTCGGGTCGAGGCTAGTGAACCAGTTCTTCCAAAGCCATTTCCATTTTTTAAGATAGGTGACAAGTGCAATAACACCAAGCAAACCGAGTGCCATACCAATACCGGCGCCCATCATAATAGGCTCGTGAATAAAGTCTTCCCATCGAAGACGACCAAAAATAAGTTGAATTAGGTCTTCAGACATTACGCACCCGCTCCCATTGTTACTACCCCGTGAGTATTACTGCCAGTTGTCTTTGCTGGCTCCATATATTTCATTATAACCTGGTCGAACAGTTCTGGTGTCTGTAATAAATATGTTTTTTCAGACGTATCTTTTGAATCTTTTGAGATTTCCTTATATGTTTCGCTCGAAAGTACATTCTTTGACTGAAGCGCTTGTTTTGCCCAAGCTTCAAAGTCAGCCTCTTCTTGAGCGTAGACCTTAAATCTCATATGAGCGTAGCCTTCGCCGCTAATATTCGTGGTGAATCCATTATAGGTACCCACTGAATCGGCCATCATGTGCAGCTTAGTAGTCATGCCGTTCATGGCATAAATTTGACCAGCCAATGCCGGAACCCAGAAGGAGTTCATAGGCGAATCTGCCGAAATCGATAGGTTAATAGGCGTATCTTTTGGAATTGGCATGTGGCTCATGGTAGCTACGCCATAGTCCGGGTAAATAAAGAGCCAACGCCAATTCAGCGAAATAACCTGCACCTTGACCGGCTTTACATTTGATTCGAGTGGCTTATATGGGTCGAGTGCGTGGGTCGAGATGTGCGTAATAATACTAAGAGCAATAATAATGAGCACCGGAATACCCCACCAAATAACTTCAAGTACGACATTATCTTTCATTTCAGGCTCGTATTTGGCCTTTTTATTGCCCGCACGATACCTCCAGGCAATAACAAACAGCAAAATAAAGACCGGTACAATAACAAGTACGCCAAGAGCAGTGGTAATAAGAAGTAGCACCAGCTGCTGGTCGGCAATAGTGCCGCTTGGGTTAAGCACAGGTATGTCACGACCCTGAGTTACAAACACAAAAATACCAATGATAGCGACCGTTACGAAGCTACTAATAAAGACTTGGAGCGCCCTCCACGCTACTGTTTTTTGTCTTTTACGCATATGCTTACAATATAGCAGAAAAGAAGTGAAGTTTCTATTGCGTATACCATATTTGATATGTTACTATATAAAGTATAGTAAAATAATAACGATTAGACCTGTAAAACGGAGGGTACCAATGGCCAGTAAGGCGCCTACTAAAGCAAAAGAACTTGAATTTGGAATTGATACGTTTGGCGACCTCCCAACCAGCGACAAAGGTGAACTTTTTAGCTATGCAGCAGCCATTCGCCAGGTAATAGATGAAGCTGTACTAGCCGATGAAACTGGCATCGATTACATTGGCGTTGGTGAGCATCACCGTTCAGACTTTGCTATCTCGAGCCCTGAAACCGTACTCGCTGGTATTGCAACACGTACAAAAAATATCAAGCTCGCCACCGCGGTTACCGTGCTCAGTAGTGACGACCCGGTACGTGTGTATGAACGATTTGCCACACTCGACGCACTTTCAAACGGGCGCGCACAAGTAATCTTAGGCCGTGGCTCATTTACCGAATCATTCCCATTGTATGGCTACGACCTTCGCGATTACGAAGTACTGTTCGAAGAAAAGATCGACCTGTTCGCGAAACTGCTCGACGAAAAGCCTGTGAGCTGGAAAGGAACAACCCGTGCCGAATTAAAGGATATCGAGGTATTTCCTAAAACAGAAAAAGGTCGCCTCGATGTTGCCGTTGGCGTTGGCGGCTCACCCGAATCAGTTATTCGTACTGCACGTTACGGTTTTCAATTAGTCCTGGCTATTATTGGTGGCACGCCAGATCGCTTTGCACCGTATGTTGAACTCTATCGTCACGCAGTGAAGGACCTTGGCACCGAAGAAAAGCCTATCGCTATGCACTCACCAGGCCTTGTTGCCGACACCGACGAAGAAGCACAGCGCCTTGCCTGGCCAGCATTTAAAACTGCCTGGGACCGTATTGGAAAATCTCGTGGTTGGCCGCCGTACACAAAAGAGCAGTTTGATTATGAAGTTGCCCATGGGTCATTATATGTAGGATCGCCAGAAACCGTTGCCAAGAAAATTGCACATGCAATGCAAACCCTCGACGCAACACGTTTTGACATGGTATACGGTCAAGGACCGCAAAAGGCAAGTGTCCGCATAAAATCCATTGAGTTATATGCAACCAAGGTTATCCCATTAGTACGTAAACTTGTTGCAAATGGCAAATAAAATAAACACTATTGGCATTTTAGGTGCGGGGAAAGTTGGCGTCGTATTGGCGCAACGTGCACTTGCCGCTGGCTATGGCGTCTACATTTCTGGGTCAGGTGATCCAGAAAAAATCGCGCTCAGCACAAAAATTTTGACACCTGGAGCCATTGCTGTCACTAATAAAGAAGCTGCTTTTAAAGGAGACGTCGTTATATTGGCATTGCCACTCAGTAAGTTTTCGTCGATTCCAAAAGACGAGTTAGCTGGTAAATTGGTAATCGACGCCATGAATCACTGGCACGAAGTCGACGGACCGCGCAGCGATGCAATAGACGACGCTGAATCTTCAAGCGAAGCTGTGCAAGCCTACCTAAACAACGGCGCTCGCGTCGTAAAAGCACTAAGCCATATGGGATACCATGAGCTTCACGATTCCCATCGAGGAAAAGGTGAAGCCGGGCGAAAAGCCATCGCTATTGCCGGCGATAGCAAAGCAGACGTCACTACCGTTGCCGCACTTATTGATTCGCTAGGCTTTGATCCGCTTCCTATTGGAAAACTAGCCGAAGGTCGCAAGCTTGAACCAGGCAGCCCTGCGTTTGGTGCAAATGTAGGCAAGAGTGAACTACAAGAGCTCGTGGGCGGTAGCTGGTAGGGAATACCTAATTAGTAGGTAATTTTAGTAAGCTCGGAAGACTGCAGATACGTGAAATGAATATCTGCGCGCCCAGCAACGAGCAGGTGATTTTGCTCTTCGCCAGTAAAGTAGTGCGGATCAGCCTGGTAAAGCGAAACGTGCGGGAATGCTTTCTCGAACGTATCCACGAGCTCATGCGCCAATCGATAGCGACGCGCCTTGTATTCGGAAATAAAGTTCATAGCAAATACACCGTTTCGCTTGAGTCGTTTTTGATACAACGCAATCGCTTGCTTACTAACAAGCTCGCGCGGAATCGTAAAACCTGAAAACGCGTCGACAATAATAAGGTCGTAGCGTTTTTTTGTTTGAGCGATATATTCGGCACCATCCCCAATATACACATTGAGTCGCTTGCTTTCTGGGAGGTCAAAATAGTCGCGAGAAATTTTTACAAGCAGGGGGTCAATTTCGACAACATCGAGCGTAAGTTTTGGAAAACGATGAAAAGCGGCAATTGGAAGCATAAATGCGCCGCCGCCGATCACTAATACTCGTTTTGGATTAAGACTGGCCATGATTTCGAAAAAACGTTGATTGTAGTCGAACAAAAGCTCCGGCTCATCATCTTTTGCGACGCCTGATTGTGCAGAGCCTTTCGAGCCAAATAGCACACGAGCCGGGCGATTATTATAGGTCGTGTCGATAACCTTATACGAACCGAATGCAGAGCTAGCGGTGTATAAAACCGTGTCTTTAGAATTCTTATTAAGCATTACATATAGTATAAGTGTTTTTGAGCAAATTAAACACTGCTCAACTTGATTCGAAACTTCTTATGCTTCATACTGAACAGAACGTATGACACAAAAAGTATCACGCATCGCAGCACGCGGTTTTACAATTGTTGAGCTCATTATTGTTATTGTAGTGATCGCCATTTTAGCGACCGTCACTATCGTTTCGTACAATGCCGTTTCAGGTAACGCAAAAGACGCTCAGCGTGCGAGTGATTTACGTGCTATCTCAGATGCAATAAAACTTTATTATCTCGACCATGGACAATATCCAGCATCTTCAGGTTCATCTGGAATCAACAACAGCTGGAGCGCCTCTACCGATACAAGCTGGGCAAATCTTGAAGCACAGCTCGTACCAGAATATATGCCATCACTTCCGGTTGACCCAGAAAATACAATGGGTTCGGCAGTCATCGGGACGAGCGGACGAGGCTACGCCTACTTCAGAGGCTCGTATTGTGGTAGTCAGTACGGACAAATGTATATCCTTGTAACTCGCATGAGTGGTGATCAAAAAGACCACTTCGAGGGCGACTGTCCTACGAACGCGCTGTACTACTCGGGGCGCACGAATTGGAGAGCTTCACACTAATTTTTTAGCCGTGCACCAATAGTAAAAAAGATCGCCGGCAATAACTACCGACGATCCAAGCACGATAAATATATTTCCTAAACTATTTCTTCTTGCTCGTATTCTGTTGCTCGACCCGCTTGGCAATATCAAGCGCAACGCTACCAAACCCAATGAGACCACCCAGAAGGCCGGCAATAAATCCAACAATTGGTATCAAAAGGAGTGCCGAGTAAATGATTGCACCGACAATTGCTTGCAGGGCAGTGTTTTGTTTATTACGGAATATGAGGCGGCCAACATAGTAGGCTGCGAAAACGTAGCCCAAGCCAATGAGCACTATGTATGCTGCGATCAGCGCAATTGCTACTGGAATTCCAACAATCGTAATGAAGAGGACGATGATTGCAAACGGTATAAACACAAACCCGAGAAACCCAGCCAACATAGCTTTCCATGGAGCAACGTGGGCTCGTTCGGTTGCGCTGCGGAGCCAGCGTGGAGCAATAAGCGCCACCAGAAGTGTTGCAAATACTAACGCAACAATACCGTAAAGCCAGCCCGATACCTTAGCGCCAAAATCTTGCCTAGGGGTATATTGTTCGGCGACGGTATACTGAACCTCTCCGCCAATTGTCGCACTCTGGTTTTTCGTAAGCGCAACTTCGCTTGTGTAGTGGACATCTCGTCCAACGCTGCCGCCAATATGGAATCGTTCAACCGCACCAGTCACATCGCGACCAACCGTACCATTAATAGTTACCGATTGCCCAGCAAAGGCGAGGTCATTTTTAATAGTTGCCTCGTCGCCAATGGTAAGCGTTTGTGCAAGTGCTGAAACAGAGCCTTCGACATCACCGGAGATGGTGACTGTTTGCGCCATAACACGGACGCTTCCGGCAACAGTACCGCTAATCGTTACGTTTTGACCAGCAACGATAACGTCGCCCGTTACATTGCCCGCTACCGTTACAGTTTGTCCACCAATGTAGACATCACCATTCACCGAGTCGGTTACTTGAATGGTAGAGCCGGCTGCAAAAAATGAACCATCTACTTTTTCTGTTTGCGCAATAACGTCACCACTTTTATGAACGCTTTGTGCATTTGCTGTTGATGTTAATACACTAACACCCACAACGCTTGCTACACCCAGTAGCACTGCCGCCACCAATGCAACGAGTATTCGTTTGCCCCTCATGCGTAATTCCTCCTAAAGTCTTACTATGCTTTCATAATAACAACGCGCGGCGGGGTTGTCGACAGGAAATATACCGTGGCACCATATGCTACTATAGATACAGCTAACGCTTAAAGAAACATATGAATATACTCTCGTTAAATGTGGCCCATGGAATGCTTGAAAAAGAGCTCCTGGCGTATATATCTCACCACGTCGCCTCGACCGACATTTTTTGTTTTCAAGAAACCAACTCGGCGATTCGAGACACACTCAGTGACTTACTCTCAGACGAGTTCAGCGGGCACCACGCTGTAAAACAGAACGACGATACAATATATTTTGTATCAACCTATATTCGCCATGACATTGAACAGCTCAGCGTCGAAACACCACTTCACGAAATACCTGGTGCAGGAATCGCGTTAAGTACTACCGTCCACCAAGAAGGAAGGGTGGTTATTGTTTCAAACGTTCACGGCGCACCATACCCAGGACATAAGCTCGACACCCCAGAACGCTTGGCGCAAAGCCACGGACTTTTGCAATTTACCGAAACTCACCTTGGTACTCATGTATTTATTGGTGATTTTAATTTGCTTCCCGAAACTGAATCGGTTCAAGTATTTAGCAAGCAGGGCTTCGACGACTTAATACAACGATTCCACGTTCCAACCACTCGTAATAGTGTCGCCTGGGACAAATATCCCGACAACAAACAACTCTACGCTGACTACGCATTTGTACGCAGTGATACGGCTATCGAATATGACTTTATTGTTGATGACACTATCGTGTCCGACCATCTACCACTGCGATTAATACTCCGCCTGAACGAAATTGATGTTCAAAAAGCTGCGGTAGATACAAGTATCAAAATCGTACGGCAAGTATAACTCCTTAGCCTCAGGACTTGTTAAGTTTAGAGGCATACAGTAGAAGTGTAAGGAGGTGCAATGAGTGATATTCTTTACCAGCCACGGTTACCACAAGATGATTTCGATGGTGACGACGAGGAAATAGATCCTATTCTCTTAGAAGAGAGTGAGGACATTACCAAAACACTCCATGTAGATCCAGAGGATTTAAGGGAGCGCATGGAGGAAAATGAAGATCTTGACTCTGAACAAGCAGAAGATACTCGCGAGGAGCTCGAGGACCGAGATCAAGAAACGTAAATAGTTATTTCAAGCGTGCACTAACTCCGTTAAAACGACGTCTTTGCACGTGTTTGATTTTCGAGCTTGAAATTAATTGCCGCCCCAAGTAGTACTGAAAATGCAGTAAGATTTAGCCATATCATCAGTACGATAATCCCCGCAAATACACTATACGACTCGGTGTAGTGCGCAAGATAACGAGCATAGATAAAGAAGAGTGTTGTACCCACCAACCACAGTAGTGTTGCAATGAGAGATCCCCAGGTTACCCATTGCCAGTGGCGATTTGTACGATTTGGCGCGTATCGATAAAATGCAGCCAAACCAACCGTTACGATTCCCGCAATAATCACCCAGCGCACGATAAGAATAGTCCAGGCGACCCATGCCGGCATGCCAATCGACATGAGGAATGATTCATTCAGAACCAGAAGCCCTACGACAATAATAGTCATGACAAAAACAATACCTACGAAAGCGGCACTCATGAGTCGCAGTGTAATAAACCGGCGTGTTTCTTCTGCTTCGTAAATTGTGTTTGTTGCCTTAATAATGTTACTTATAGCACCCGACACACTTACAAGCGCAATAACAATACCAAATACTACAATAAT
Organism: Candidatus Microsaccharimonas sp.; assembly: GCA_050730895.1. Taxonomy (GTDB): domain Bacteria; phylum Patescibacteriota; class Saccharimonadia; order Saccharimonadales; family Saccharimonadaceae; genus Microsaccharimonas. Next base: position 6,963 of record JBOHNV010000021.1, on the reverse strand, counting down.
TGCACTCGACGAAGGGTGCTCGAACGCCGCTTTTAATTGGGTAGAAATAAGGTAGGCGATATCGCCAGGAAGATAATCATCGAACGCTGCAGCGGCAGAGGTGAGTTGTTGTTCTGAAATAGCAAAACTTAAAATAGCGACAAGGGCGGCAATAGAAGGAAACACCGCAAAGGTCAAAAAGTACGCAATACCAGCGGCCAACATAGTGATGTTTTTCGATTTAAACGCATTTTTGGTTTCAATCAGCGCATTTTTCCAGTCTTTTAAGGCGAACTTTCGCGGCGTACGCGCAAACGACAGCGTCTCGTCTGCTAGGATCGTTTTTACTTTTCGTGTAAGCTTTTTTAATTTGAACATATAGTTATTATACCGGACAGCTCGGATAAACTATTTTTGTTACTATAAAAAGATGAAACCGATCATTGGCATTACAACCGGAGAAATTATTAACCAAACTGAACCCTGGTCCTCTACCATATATGGGCAGAAGCGTACCTATAGCGATGCGGTTGTAGCGGCAGGAGGAGTGCCTGTTTTTATACCGTTCGTGCCTGAAGATGTATTAAAAGCACTCTATAACCAGCTCGATGGCATTGTATTTGCTGGGGGGAATGATATTGATCCGCAGCTTTATAACGAAGCGCAGCACCCGCTCACCGTAGATATCTCACCTGAGCGTGATCGTGTCGAAACCACTCTTATGACATGGGCGCTCAACGATGATAAGCCAATTTTTGCAATCTGTAGAGGCTTTCAGCTTCTCAATGTCCACCTTAATGGTAATCTTTATCAAGATATTTTGACCGAATACGCCAACGCGAGCGATCACCAGCTTTCAACCTTCAAGAAGGATTACACGCACATTGCGCACCAGCTCAGGCTTGCACCAAAATCTCGACTTGCAGCAATTACTAAAGAGCTTACACTTGCGACAAACACACACCATCACCAAGGAATAAAAAAGTTGGCCGACGGCCTAGAGGCAAGCGCATGGGCTGAGGACGGAATTATTGAAGCAATCGAACACCCAAAACGATCTTTTGTGCTGGGTGTACAATGCCATCCGGAATCACTGTATAAAAATGATGAAAAATGGGCTGCAGTTTTTAGAGCGTTTGTTCAAGCAGCTTCATCTTTGTAACAACTTACTGCAATCGATCGATCAAACTTACACCACTAGCTTTTGGCGAATGCACCGCGGCACTCACTTCATGTGCGATCAGTTGGCCTGTAGGGTAGGGGCGAAGCATGTCATAAAGCGATCCCATGTCGCTGATTGTTGAATCAAGCCAACGGGCTTCGTCTTCGCGCTTAATAATGACCGGCATACGATCGGTAACATCAGGCGTATCGGCATTAGCATCGATAGTAATGACTGAGAACGTGCCATGAGTGACGCCTTCTGGGTCTTCCCATGCACTGTAGACGCCAGCAAAAGCAACTTGCTCTTTATTGCTCGGCTGTACATAGTAGGCCTGTTTTTTACCACTATTGTTAAGTGCATAGTACCCGTCGGCAGGTACAAGGCAGCGGCGCTCGCGCACAGCTTGCTCCCAACTATGGCGCGAGAAGATCTTTTCCGATGCAATATTATAAGTTTTGTAGCGAAACACCGAGTTGGTGTCTTTCGCACCTTTGGCAACAAGTCCCCATTTCATGAGCTCTGCAACGTGAACACCTTCGCGGCTAACAATAACCGGTGCGCTAGCGGTAGGGTTAATATTATAAGACGGCTTTATGCCTTTTGGTAGGCCTTCAGAAAGCTGAAAACGGTTACTTAATTCTGAGGTAGTATACAAGGCATAGCGTGAAATCATTACCTCAGTATAGCATTGCTTTGGCCTCAATACGGCCGCGAGCGGTAATCTGTGCGATAATAAGGTGCAATGAATACCCTTGCACAATTTGGATGGACCAACGAACACCAGGCGAAATGGGATGCTTTGCAGCTGGGCGATATGCAGCCTGCGCGCGTCATTGCCGATTTTGGAACGTCATTAAAGCTTGCAACTCCAGAAATTCTTTCGGCTGAACTATCCGGTAAACTTGCTCATTATTCGCACCGTGACAACACGCCAAAAGTAGGCGACTGGGTAGCGGTGCGCATTTTAGACAATAGCGCTGTTGTTGAATCGGTAGTACTGCGTACCAACGAAATTGCTCGAAAAGTTGCCGGAAAACGAACCTTTAAGCAGATTTTTGCTGCCAACGTAGATATTGCCTTTGTATTACTGGCTCTCGACAACGATTTTAGCGTTGAACGACTCAAGCGATTCTTATTTCAGCTTTCAGTGAATGCCATTGAAACCGTCATTGTGCTCAACAAGGCAGATAAAACCAACGATCTTGACTCGTACCTCGCGCAACTTGAAGGGTTCGACGTGCCTATTATCACTACAGTCGCTACCGACGATTCAAATGTTGATGCACTGACAGAACGCATTAAACCTGGACACACCGCAATCCTCCTTGGGTCGTCGGGCGTAGGGAAGTCAACGCTTACTAATAAGCTTTTAGGGCGAGACGCACAGCGTACGGGCGAGATTCGAGAATCAGACTCAACCGGTAAGCACACTACTGTGCACCGTGAGCTATTTATACTTCCGAATGGCTGCATTCTCATCGACACTCCGGGTATTCGTGAGTTGCAACTTTGGGGAACCGAAGACGATTTGGCAGCCAATTTTGACGATATTATCCAACTAACGCACCAGTGCAAGTACACTAACTGTCGCCACGAAAAAGAAAAAGGCTGTGCGATCCATAAAGCACTGTCGAACAATAGGCTTGATAAAAATCACTACGCAAACTACTTAAAAATGAAATCGGAAGTAACGGCGCTAGGTGCAAAGAGCACTGAACGCGCACGACTTAACAATGGACGGACACGTAAAAACGACACCAAGCACGGTAAAGCAGAGCTGAAGCGACTTTTAGACGAAGAGTAGAGCTCTTACATCTGCTAGGGCAGCGTGACTGTACAGGTTGCAATCCCCGGAGTAGCCTCGCTCACACTTTTTACACCTCTTCCGCAAGAATCGTCCCTTGGAATTATATAGAGTAAAGCGGGCGGCGAATTAATAACAGATTCGTACATAATACCGCGAATATATATCGTGGACGAACCGTTTGGTATAACCCTGACCGAGTAGTCAACTTGAGGCAACGTCGAGAGAACGCCTTTCAAGTCGTTATTTACCGCAGTATTTATCCTCCCAATCACCGATGGCGCGCCAGACGTAGGTACTGCTGAATAGCAGACGCCTTCATCCATTTGACTTGTTTGCGGGTATCCCTCACCCAAGCAGGCAAAGTAAAGAGTATCGGGCCTGGTATCAGTCGAAACGTTAACACCTTCTTTCGCTTGATACATACGCAGTGCTTTTTCAAAAGTATCGACAGTCGACAAAAACCTCGACTCCTCCGCTTTTCCTATAACGCCGTTGTAACTCACGATTACAACCGCAGCAAGAATACCAATGACTACGATGACAATCAGGAGCTCTACGATCGTAAAGCCTTTGTAGTTTCTGGCCCAACCCATGCTTTTCACTATAGCATAAGCGGTACGGCAAACTCTTTTACTACAAGGTATTTTACCCTGTAGCGGTTTGACAGCAAAAAATACATCCAATACAGTAGATAGGGTAAACAAGGAGGACCATGAAACTAAGAACTCAATTAGCCCTTGCAGTAGTAGGGGTAACAATAGGCGCCTTAGCGTTTACACAAAGTGCATCTGCAGCCGGTTCAGCATACGCTGATATGGTTGGTATGCGCGCCGATGGAACGCTATGGGTATATCGAAATAATGGCAAGACTATCGCACCGTACTCAAATGGGGCAAAGCAGATTGGTCAAGGATGGCAAGGTTTCGACCAAATCCATCTTGCCGATTTAAATGGTGACCGTCGCGCTGAAGCGATTGGTGTTAATCTTGCAGGTAAGTCAGCAGATAAGGTAACGACCAATATCTGGGCGTACAAGCACTCGGGAAGTACAACAACTCCGTACTCAAAATCTCAGCATTTTAGTACAAAAAATACTTCAGCAACAACGCAAGCGGGCGTTGCCTTTGGAGACACCCTCTCATTTAATGGCACGAACTGTGTTGGGCGAGCAAATATGATTAGCATTAACTCAAACAGCACTTCACAAGGGGACTTAACACAAGTTCTTCAGAACAACTCGTACACCAACAACAACGCCATTGGCTTCTCTCAATCGCTTGCTAACAAGTCAGCAAACTGGGGTTCAAGCTTTAAGGCTTCTGACTACACACAGTACCGTCTTGGTGATGTTACCGGCAACGGCTGTGACGACATTGTAGCACTTAAAAAGAATGGTACATTGTGGCTATTTGAAGCTACAAAAACTGGAGCATTCACCACCCCGGGCCGCCAAATTGGCCACGGATGGAGTAACTTCGACACCGTTCTTACTGGTGACATGAACGCAGACGGCTACGCCGACATTGTAGCGCGTAACAAAAATGGTACACTTTGGTACTACGCCAATAGTGGCAATCGTGCAGCACCATATTCTTCTGGTAAGCAAATTGGTCATGGATGGAATATCTTTACCAAGTTGATGCTTGGCGAAGTGTAGATATCGCAACCATGTTAAATGAGAGCTCTGTGGGGCTCTCATTTAAATTAGCTAGGGATGAGGGATTATAGCTTCACGCCGTGCTCGCTATAATTTTAGGCTGGCTCGCCGGGTTCGGCATATAACCTTCGCTTATCGCTCGGTTATCGCACCCCTGGGGTTCTCAAATCGTCGATCTTAGCCAAAGAAAAAGGAGTCACGCTGGACTCCTTTTTCTTTGGCTGGGGATAGTGGATGCGTTTCAGGATAACATATTATGTGAACCTTGGAAGTATCGACTATTTACCTACACAATAGACATTGGCCGCTGAAGTTACCAGGAGGAATCAAAGAAGTCGGGCTTCTCTCGTTATATATATTAGGCCTAGCAATGCCTGAATTATAAAATTCGCGAGCTCTCAGATGTCGCTGCAAGTTCACATCTTTTGTTACAACCAGCTTAGTCCGTGTAACACAGGATAGGGCAACTATATGCTGGTCATTGAACGCAGGGTCGTAGATTCTACGCTCAATCTCCACCTGGAGTGCATCAACAATACTTTTGTCAGCAATTCTTAGCTGGTCTGCATTTTTTAGCTCGTTTAGGATAACGAGATACTTCAATTCACCTAAAAACTTTGTTCCACCAATTATAAGACGAGATTTTCCGCTCCTGATGTGCTTGCCTACATGAGAAAAGTGCGGATAACCTACACTAGAGGGTACAAACACATCAGGAAAGGCATTGATGTCAACTATTATGCACATTTTAAATACTCAGATTTTTCAATGCCTCATTATAGAAGAAGTCACGAAACTTTTTAGGCTGATTCCCGCTATATAGTCCATTCTCAAGTATTGGAATCGAATAAACCTTATTTCCATTTTTCGTCCTTTCAAAGAAAAGAACTTGGGAGCTATTGGGTATAGGTTTTTTCGATAGTTGTTGCCTAAACCTATCTACCACAAAGTCACTATGAGTTTCAATTACGAACTTGGAGTTACTCATAGCCGCATCGTAAATAAAGCCCCCAAAACTCGCCTGAGCTCTTGGATGAAGATGCACTTCGGGTTGCTGTATTGCAAATTTGCCCTTACCGGAATTTAATACTTCAATCACAATTGGTAATACTTGTGACACCCCGTATCCAACATTTGTTATCTGACGACTTTTGTCATTGAATAAAAGCTCAATAGCAAAGGGCGAGTTACCGTCTTCGCCGAACTCTTTTACTGTCAGATCATCAAACAAATTACCTTCCTTACCAAACTTTCGAAGTGCCGATATAATTTCTTGAGACTTCTTGGTTCTTTTACCCATAATCCGTTTAAGAAGATAAGGAGCGTGTGAACCATCCGACGAGTAGTCGTACATATTCTCATCATAAGTTTTTTGTGGCTTTACGCGTATAGGTGCAATCCACTTATAATCGTCCATGATTTGGTCGAATGGTATTATGTTAGACTTTGATTTACTCTTTGGTTCATCGGGCAGTACGCTAATAATCTCTGAAATCATAAAATAGGGAGATTTTCCATAATGTGTAAACCTCTGATGGTCACCAGCAACCTTTAAGCCCTCTGAATCATTCCAATCCCTACACCAAGCAGAAAATGATTTAAAGGACTTAATGTTTTTAGACACGGAATATTTAATTTCACCTTTAGTATCAACATTAATCTGAACGTCATTTTTATTGAAACTAAACTTTATTGAATTAATTCTTGTATTGTGGTTTTCATCCTCGCCCAGTTCAAAGGCATATCGATTTTCTTCTTTTTCATTAGAAATATAACTTAGACCAACTACAGTCTTGTCGCCATTGTCATTCTTAGTGTGCACATCCCCGAAAAAATTAAAGTCTACATCGGTCTTACGAAACACACCTGCAAGCCAAAATTCATTTGCCGACATCAAATCAAGCAGTTTTAGTAGTGACGTCTTTCCTGTGCTGTTTTCACCAACTAGGAAATTTATATCGCTGATTGGAACTTCAGTATTACTAAATCCACGAAAATTGTTAAGATATATTTTATTCATACATACAAGTTTAACTTATTTATAAAAAGTTGTATAATAATCACATAAGTCGGATATTGCAAAGGCAAAATACAAGTCCTACAAAAGCTCTGGAATAATTGGGCAAGGCATAAATACAAGTCCTACGAATCGGCACCGCAACAAAAAAGTTTAATCTTTTAGTTGTTTATGGTGTCGATTTTCTCTTCTTCAACACCTAAAGCCTCAGAAGATTTAAACCCCATTAATTAACGGAGGTTTTTCTCTACTATGAACCTACAGATAGGTCTATTAAGTGCACCCAAAAATAAACACTACAAACAAAATTGCGGGGTCGTGGACGCTCGCTATGGAGC
>JBOHNV010000020.1:0-19882 GCA_050730895.1 Candidatus Microsaccharimonas sp. | reverse complement strand
GCATACTACAGCGACTCTATCTTTAAGCTTAACTTCGTAAGCGGTAACGCCTCTGGTGTCACCGGCCCTTACGGCGACCCTGTTCTTGATACTGCTGGTGCACCTGCCAACAACAAGAACGCACAAATCACCTTCGGTGCAAGTATCGCTAACGATACTCCAGCCGGTCTTTACTCAGCAGACTTTAGTCTTATCGCAACCGGTAAGTTCTAACTATCCTCCTGATACACAAAACAACACCCCTTGGGAACCGGGGTGTTGTTTTATTTTTACACGTGCGTTCACAAACATAACCACATCTGATATGATTGGTAGTAATTAGGTAATAGGGAAGAGTAGTATGTTGGTGAATAGCCGTGTTCTGAAAAGCGTCCGAGTAGCTGTGGGGCTCATTGTTGCAGTAGTTATATTGGCAGTAGCGCATTCATTTGCGGTGCAGGCGCAAGGGTCAGCAAATACTCTTAAAATTACACCACTGCGTACCGACCTTACGGTTGAACCAGGAAAAACAGGCATTGTTGAGGTGACTGTTACAAACCTCACCGACGAAGAGATTATGGTTCGCCCTATTCAAAACGACTTTATTCAGGGAAGTGCCGAAGACGGAACACCTTCGCTTATCCTTGATGCCGACGAATACGCGCCAACACACAGTCTTAAGCGCTTTATGTCGCCAATGGAAGACGTCACGATTCCAGCTAACGAGGGTAAGACGATTGAAGTCGCCATTACTGTTCCAGCTGGCGCACAAGCGGGCGGATACTTTGGTGCGGTCCGTTTTGCTCCAACCACACCAGATAGCGGTGGACAGGTAAACCTAAGCGCAAGCGTTGCTTCACTTATCCTTCTTACGGTGCCAGGCCCTGTAGAGGAAACACTCAAGCTCACAAGCTTCGAACTTGTACAGGGTGGAAAAGCGGGCACTGACTTCCGGAGCCCTAACGACCTCAAGCTTGCGTTCCGCTTTGAAAACAAGGGCAACATTCAACTTGCGCCATTTGGTAAAATTAGCGTCAGCCAGGGCGACGAAGTGATCTACGACTACGACTTTAATACAAAAGACCCTCGCGACATGATCCTCCCTGACGGCGCGCGCAAATGGGAAGTTCCCCTCGAAAATATTGGTGAATTCGGCCACTACACAGTCAACGCAACTTTCTCGTATGGCTCCAAAAACCAAACCATCGACATCGAGCGTTCATTCTGGGTTATTCCTACTGCTTACATTATTGCAGCAATTGTCGCCATCCTACTGCTCGTTGGTCTTATCGTTTGGCTCATCTTCTTCCTACGCGGCCGTAAGCGCCGCATGGCGCGCCGCTCTGGCCGACGCCGCCGATAGAGCTTTTCATACACCTCTCGCTTCTAGTGTCCTGCAAACAGGCGTATACTAGGTATATAAGCGGGAGGTAGTTGTATGCAGCAGAAAATCACACCAAACCTATGGTTCAACGGTAACGCTCAAGAGGCGGCCGAGTTCTACATGACGGTTTTTCCAGAAGGCAAAATGGAAATAACCGAATATTACCCTAATAGCGCCGAAGAAGGGCTAGCTGATTTCCAGTTCCAGTTTGCAGGTAAGCCATTAACGGTTGAGTTCGAGATACTTGGCATGAAGTTTGTGGGTATAAACGCGGGGTCCGAATTTACCCTTAGCGAAGCGGTTTCGTTTTCTATTGCCTGTGATACACAAGACGAAATCGATTATTACTGGGAGCAGCTCTCGGCCTATCCCGAGAGTGAGCAGTGTGGCTGGTGTAAGGATAAATTTGGCTTAAGTTGGCAAATCGTTCCGGCAAATATGGCAGATTTAATGCGTCGCCCGGGTGCCTATGAAAAGATGATGAACATGAAAAAGATTGTGATTGAAGATTTCTTGCAATAAACTTTCAAAATAAAAGAAAAATAAAAACCGGCGAGTGATTCCGCCGGTTTTTATTGAAAGTATATTACTTTGCAGATTTCTTTGTAGAACTTTTTGCTTCTTTGTCGTCGTCTTTAAGACCCTTGCGAAGTTCTTTGGCTGATGTGCCAAGGCTTCGTGCGAGTTTTGGTAGTTGTGAACCACCAAAGATAACAAGAATAATGATCAAAATGATAATGAGTTCTGGTGCACCTAGTCCAAACATGTCGGTATTTTTCTACTCCCTATAAATAGTTGTTACTATCGTACCCTGGGGGCATGATATTTGCAAGTAAGAGAAAGCGGATTGGAGCGCTATGAGCGAGGTGCTGAACCGCCATACACAGAGGCGCCATAGCCAAGGTTTTGTGCTTTGTTAGCCACTGCTGGGCGCGCTGGCGCTTGTTGCGAGACAGATTTAAGTATCTGTGTAATGCCTGTGGCAGCCACGGCACCAAGTACGATAAGCTTAAGGAAATCCTTACGCTCCATTTCTGTTTCAAGAAGTTGTGAGATGGTATTTTTGATCATTGTCTTCTCTTATGTGGTGTTTATTTCTAAAGTATCTACTTCCATTCTAAAAGCATATGCGTAATTGTCAAGCGTAAACAGTGGTAAGCCTTGCTTTAGTAACAAGGAAGCAGTAAACTTTAAGAAAAGCGCTTATGGAAATTATATATTCAACCAAAACGAATGCATTTTTCGCCCAAGCATATGGGACGAGTACCTATGGTACCCAAGAATATAGCTGCGTCCCTGGCGATGTCGCCTGTGCAACAGCTACAGAAACAGGTACCGAAACGGGTACTGTAGCGCCAAATACTGGGTTCCTTGGCATGTCTCAAGATGCCGCTATCGCTTCGGTAGGCGGAGCAGTGCTCCTGGCGGTTGCGTTAATAGGCACTGCCTTTGTGATTATTTCGCGATTTCGTGCTTCTAAAAAAGCTCCCCAGGGAAAATAATGGGCCTCTTAAACCTTCTTGGCCTTGATGACCTTGCCGACAGTGTGAACGATCTTACTGCTGACATTCAAGGCTTGCGTGACGATATTATCGAATCTGTTGTTGGCCCGGGCGAAGAGCTCAAAAATACAGTGACTGATATCGCTGATTCTATTAAAGATACATCTAGTAAATAGTCTGCGATGGCCAAGTACTTAGCTGGCTATTGTGGCTATGCGGTGCGGCGAGCGACAAACCCATCAACGTAGAGCCCACGCGCTGGGGTAGAGCGTTGTACTTCTGCTGAGGTTCGTGACGCAACTGGGCGCGCTGGCACCTGGAGCTGTCGGCTTGAAGCGCGTGTAAAACCGTCAACTGGCCGTACTTTTGGCTGTAATGGAGCGGTCGGCGTTATCGATCCTGCAGCTGGTGCTTCAATAACTTCTGTAAGAGGAGATGCTAGTACTGGTGTCTCGGTGGACTCTACGGGGGCTGGCGGCGCTAGTTCTAGTGTGCTAGCAAGTGTGTCTGAGGCCGGGGTAGGTGTCTTTATTATTGCTGTTACTGGAGTTACGGCAATTTCACTCCGCAATGCCCGTTTTGCAGCTCGGTTTTTTCGTGCAATTGAAATCAGCACTGCAATGACGCCAATTTGATACACAGCGATTACTGGCCCGGCAATAATTGCCTGGTTAATAGGGTCGGGGGTCGGCGTGATGATGGCGGCAACGATAAACGAGAGCAATAATACCCATTTTTCAGACTTCAATAGGCCACCAGGGGTGAGCGGTTTAATAGAGTTAATAAGCAAGAGTAGCAGGGGTATCTGGAAGACAATACCGATGCCAATAGTGTAGGCGATAATGAAGTTGAGGTACGACTCGGCGGTGAGTGAGGCTTCCACGTATTGATCCGCAAACCCATACAAGAACTGCAGGGCGCTTGGTACGGCTACGAAATAACCGAATGCGATCCCTGCAATCAGCAATAGGAATGAACCGACAATAATAATGGATGATTTTCTGTGCGAACCGTCGGGAAGGGCGGGGCGAAGGAATGCGTAAATCTGCTGCACGAGCACCGGAAACGACAGGGCGATACCAGCGTAAATGGAAATCAGGAATATGAAGCTAAACCCGCCGGCCGGATTAAGGTACACAAGCTTTTCACCACCGAGTGGGTCAAGGAGAAGGGGGATAAGGAATGCTTGGTAGCTATAGGCTAGGCACGCGCCGACAATGAAAACAGCAGCCACGAGCATAAGTCGCCACTGCATTTCGCGCAGATGTCTTTTGGCAGACATTGAAGTCATAAACTGTTGTTGGCCCCTCACCTAACGTTTCGTCTTACTCATAATAGTACTCTTTTTAGAGGTGAAGCACAAGCAATTCAACCGTAGGCTACCCCTGGTTTTTGCCGATGTACGCGGGTTTATTTTTTAGGAGTAAAATTAAGCGAAAGCGAATTCACGCAGTAGCGTAAACCGGTGGTATCCTTTGGCCCATCGTCAAACACGTGGCCAAGGTGGCCACCGCATTTAGCGCAGGTAATTTCGGTGCGCACCATACCATGCGAAGTGTCGGTCGTGGTCTTGATTGACCCTTCTTCCGCTTGGTCGAAGCTCGGCCAGCCACAGCCGCTCTCGAATTTGGTGTCTGAGGTAAAGAGTTTACTCCCGCAATTTGCGCAGACGTAATCACCGGTATCGAAGGTGTATAGGAGCGCTCCACTAAAAGGCGCTTCGGTGGATTTATCGAAAAGCACAGCTTTTTGTTCGTCGGTTAAATCGGGTGTATCCATACTCTTAGTATATGCCTTTTTTAAGAATTACGGGAGTATACTGGAGGTATGAATACGATAGTAATTGCAGGCGGTTGTTTTTGGGGCGTAGAGGAGCTGTTTCGCACACAGCCGGGTGTTGTTGATACTGAGGTTGGGTATGCTGGTGGTGAAAATACCTCGCCGACGTACGAAAATCACCCCGGTCACGCCGAAGCAGTATGTATTACCTATGACCCATCAGTAACAACTGCTGATGGGTTGCTCGATTATTTCTTCCAGATCCACGACCCAACGACCAAAAACCAGCAAGGTAACGACGTAGGGTCGAGCTATCGTTCGACAATCTTCTTTGAAGATGAAGCTGGAAAGGTTGCCGGGCAGAATGCAATCGATCGCAACCAGCCGTATTGGCGGCAGCCTATTGTGACTCGGCTCGAGTCGCTTGCTCAGTTCTGGCCCGCCGAAGCCTACCATCAAGACTATTTACAGAAGAATCCGGGCGGTTATACCTGCCATTTTGAACGCCAACGATAGATGTAGTTAATAATACTACATTAATACCGCTTGCCCTTATTGAAGCCGTTATAGCAATGGGGTACTATAGGGACAGTAACGTCCGAATGTGACGTATTCTTGACGGTTTATTGCCGAACTGCTATTATAGTTGATGTGTCCTGCGCCAAAACTAATTTAAAGGTCGGAGTGCAAGGGACTGTACATAGTACAAAGGAGTGTATATCACATGCCAATAGCAATCGAATTTGTGCCATCGCGGCGCAAAAAGATCGCAGTGGATGTGGTGCCCGCCGAATGGCGAATTTTTATCGCTCACTAGAAGGGCTGCTTGTTTACAAGCGCCACTAGCGTAGCGACTTCACTAGAAAAAAAGAAAAACACCCCAAGGCACCGGGGTGTTTTTAGTTATCTAAAGATATTATTTTTTAATGAGAGCGTCGAGCTTTTCTTTAATAGCCGTAAGATCGCCTTGTACAATGCCGCTTGCTTCTTCGTCGCCAAGTTTTTCGCCATCTACGAAGAAGGTTGGGGTTGCAGAAGTGCCAGCGCTCTTGCCGAGAGCAAGGTCAAAGTTAATCTTCTTGTTTACTTCGGCAGCTGTAAGATCTGTATTGAATTTGTCCATGTCGAGCTCAAGCTCGTTTGCGTACGAAGTAAAGACAGTCGTGCGCTGTGCAGCGTCAAGTGAGCTCCACTCGTCTTGGTTTTCGTAGAGCATGTCGTGCATTTCCCAGAACTTGCTTTGAAGGCCAGCTGCTTCGGCTACGGCAGCAGCAGCGCGAGCGTTCGGGTGCATGCTGGTAAGTGGGAAGTTGCGGAAAATGAAGGTTACTTCTTTGCCATATTCTTCCATGAGCGCATGAAGGTTAGGGTGTGCACCCTTACAGCTTGGGCATTGGTAGTCGCCGTATTCAACAAGGAGCACCTTGTTTGTTTCGCTACCCTTTGTGTGATCGGCGATGTTTCCGTTTTGTTCTGATGCCGCAACGACACTGTTGTTTTCAACTCCAGCAAGGTCGATTGGCGGGTTAGAGATGCGAGTCCAGATAACAAGCCCTGCAAGCAGTGCTACGGCAGCCACACTAAAAATAATCCAACCTACTTTATTCATATTTCCTCCACAATTTAACTATTACCATTGTACCAGATGATGGGGTACAATACTGTGTACGATGAGTATATTTCTGGGCATTTTGGCGGTACTTTTTTTGGGAGGGTTGGTGCTCGCCAGTGCAATGCAGCCGGTCCGCTCGACCCTTAGCTTAAAAGAGTTACGTCGCCGTGCGAAAACGTCGGACTCTTACACGCTTGAACTCGATAGATACGAGCTATACCCAGCAGTGGTAACCTTGCTCCGAGTGCTGCGCGCGGTGTTTTTAGTGGTATTGACCTGTTTATTGATTGCCGCTTTCGGCTGGCTTATAGGCATTGTTTTAGCGGTCGTTGTGGCTATTTTTTACGGTTCAGTGGGTCGCCTAGCTGCTGCAAAAAAGGCGAGCAGCTCGCTTTACGCCAAAATCGAGCCAAAGTTACTCGACTTCGCGGCTCGTTTTATTAAAGTGCTCGAGGCGCTGCGTGAGCCATCGGTTAAAATCCGCGAAAGCGTGCCAAAGGTGCACTCACAAGAGGAGCTTTCGGACTTGATCGAACATTCTGGTGAAGTAGTGGGTGAGAATGAGCGCCGTCTGCTCACTGCCGCGTTGGCGTTTCCTGGTAAAAAAGTAAAAAGTATTATGACACCGCGTGCGAAGATTGATTCTATAAAACACACCGAGTTCTTGGGCCCTCTAGTGCTCGACGAGCTCCACGCATTAGGACATAGCCGCTTACCAGTTATTAATAAAGACCTCGATACCGTGGTGGGTATTTTACATTTGCGCGACCTGCTTTCGCTTGATGTTCGTAACTCCATGACCGCCGAAAACGCCATGGAGAAGAAAGTGTTTTATATTAATCAAAACGATACACTCGAACACGCATTGGCGACATTCTTGAAAGCACGGCACCATTTATTTATTGTGACGAACGATGCGCTCGAGACTGTTGGGCTTGTGACCCTCGAGGATGTTATGGAGGCTTTGATAGGCCGCCGAATCATCAGCGAAGAGGGCAACCACGCTGACCTCTAGGCTACATCTGTTAAAAGTGGTAAAATAGGGCGTATATGACACGAATACTTACAAACGAAATTGCTGCTCATGTTGGTGAAACTATCACTATTCAGGGTTGGCTTCACAAAAAGCGCCTTCTGGGTGGCCTTAACTTCATTACTCTCCGCGACCGCAGGGGCATTGCACAAAACCTTATTGGCGATAAAGACGAAATGGAAAAACTTCGCGGTATGCAGATCGGAAGCGTCCTTTCGCTTACTGGGATGGTTGTTGCCGACGAACGCGCACCGGGTGGTGCCGAGCTTCACGACGTTACTGTTGAAGTACTTGTACCCGTAACAGAAGAGCCGCCGATTGAAATCGACAAGCCTATTTCACACAAGTCTGAAAACCTTGAAACACTTTTTGATTATCGTGTATTAAACATTCGCAACCTTCAAGAACAAAAGATTTTTAAGGTTCGTGCGAGTCTTACTCGATACATTCGTGAGTACCTTTACGGGAACGAATTTGTTGAAATTGACACCCCGAAGCTTCTTGCCGAGGCAACCGAGGGTGGTGCAGAGGTATTTAAACTCGATTACTTTGGTAAAACTGCAACGCTCGCACAAAGCCCGCAGTTCTATAAGCAAATTATGGTCGGTGCGTTTGAACGTGTCTTTGAAATCAACCACAGCTACCGCGCCGAGCCAAGCGCGACAACACGCCACCTCACCGAGCTTACAATGCTCGACATCGAGATGGGATTTGTGCGTGATCACGACGAAGTGCTCGACCTCGTGGCCGACATGACGCAAACCGTCCTCCGCCGTGCCTACGATGAACACGCCGACGACATGAAGAGTCTGAACACGCCGCAACTATACCTCCCAGAAGACGGTAAAGTGCCGCGCTTTACGATTGCCGAGATCCACGAGCTGTACAAGAAAGCGACAAAAATCGACGTCACGGACGACAAAGACCTTACGCCAGACGAAGAACGCTGGATTTCTGAATATGCTCGCAAGGAACTCGGCAGCGACTTAGTTTACGCCGTTGATTTCCCAGCAGAAGCGGGTAAGTTTTACCATAAGTTTAAAGATGATGGCACTGTTGCCTGGGGTGACCTTTTGTTCCGCGGTCTTGAAATTGCTACTGTCCCACTTCGTGAAAACAATTACGACAAAATGATCGAGCAGATGACCGCTAATGGTCTTGATGTAACGCATGAGGGATTCAAATATTACCTCCAGGCGTTTAAGTTTGGGCTTCCTCAGCATGGTGGCTGTGGCTTTGGTGTTGACCGTTTGGTTCAAAAAACACTTGGCCTTGCCAATGTAAAAGAGGCAACACTCTTCCCGCGCGACATTAACCGCCTCAACCCGTAATCATAAGCGTATAATGGGTGGTATATGCAACCTCAAACTCCCTCTCAAGACACGCCCGCAGCGCCGCAGGCACCTACACCTCAAGTAGAAACACCAGCAGTGGTGCCTATTTCCGAACCAGTTGCGGCCCCGACACCACCTGTAGTGCCGGCACCAGATGTAGCGTTGAAGCCTGAAAAACGCCAGCGACACTTTTTGGCCGCATTCTTCATAAGTTTTATGTGGGGAACGTACGGTGTTGACCGAATGTATCTTGGCAAATGGGGAACGGGTATCCTGAAGCTCATTACTTTTGGTGGCTTTGGTATTTGGACGATTATCGACATCGTATTGATTATGACCGGTTCGATGCGCGACAAGCAGGGGCGAGAAATGCTTCAAGTTGCCGAGTATAAAAAGTTTGCCGCTCGGTTGGTGCTTATTTTTGCACTTGCGGTTGGTTTTTTGGTGCTTATTGGCGGTATCTCATTTATCCTGTCGATCATGCAACTTATTACCAGCCTTCAAGACGGCTCGCTACCAGTTGATGGCTTGAATGGCCTTAACGGTGTGTCGCCAGAACAAATGCGAGAACTCGGGATTTAGATAGTTACCAACCTTACAGCGCTGGTTTATTGTCGAGTGAATGCCAAATGTAGCTACTTGCGAGGGTTTCGTAGGGGTGCCAGTTATTTTGGCGGGCAATCGCTTCAATTTCTGCATCAGTAGGACGTTCGGTTAAGTTGTAGAGTTTTTGGATGCCGTTTCGAATACCAAGGTCGCCCGTAGGGAGTACGTCAAGGCGCCCCATACAGAACATAAGAAACATGTGAACGGTCCATACGCCGACGCCTTTGATTTGAATAAGTTCATCAATGACTTCTTGATTTGAAAGGCTATCTAGGTGGTCAAACTTCACCGTTTCGTCGATGACCTTTTCGGCCAAGTCACGGATGTACGATGCTTTTTGGCGAGACAATCCAGCACTTCGAAAAAGTTCGATATCTTTTTCAAGAATTTCTTCGGGCGTAGGAAATTCCCCTAGAAAGAGCCCGACAAATCGTTTCGAAATAGTATCAGCGGCCTTTACGCTGAGTTGCTGTGAAATAATACTCTCAACTAATTTTTGGTAGTATTTTTTATGTGGAGCTATGGCCGGAAGCGGCGCGTTTTTAATAACCTTTTTCAAAATAGGGTCTACCAGCGCTAAGTGATCGGCGCCTTGCTGTACTTTTTCGGTCCATTCGGGGTTCATGTATCTAGTATACGCCGGTATACTAGTAGGAAGTGAATACCCAAGACTTTCAGGAGCTTATTTGGCAGCAGGGTCGCGAACTCTATCGAGATATGCCATGGCGGCGTGATACGCGGCCTTATTATGTGTTGGTGAGCGAAATTATGTTGCAACAAACGCAGGTAGATCGCGTTATTCCCAAGTTTGAAGCGTTTATAGCGGCGTTTCCAACGGTGAAGAGTCTAGCCGCCGCCTCGCTTGCTGATGTACTCACCCTGTGGAGTGGCCTTGGCTATAACCGACGTGCCAAGTTTTTGCACGAAGCGGCAAAAAAGATTCAAACCGAGTTTAGCGGCGTATTCCCAGAAACACTTCCGGCGTTAGTGTCGCTTCCGGGTGTAGGAGTAAATACCGCGGGTGCACTATTGGCGTATAGTTTTAACCAACCAGCGATATTTATCGAAACGAATGTGCGAACGGTTTATTTTTACCATTTCTTTGAAACCCAGGCCACAGTGACGGACGCCGAGCTACGGGAAATTGTAGAAGAAACAATCGACCGTGAACATCCACGTGAATGGTACTGGGCGATTATGGACTACGGGTCGTATTTAAAACGTCAAGGTGTGGGGCGCAACGACAAAAGTCGCCATTATAAAAAGCAATCGCCGTTAAAGGGGAGCGTTCGCGAAGTTCGCGGGCAGATTTTAAAGGTCTTGGCCAGTGGTGATATGTCGATAGCCGAGTTGCAAACGGCACTTCAAGCCGATGATCGATTCCCGGTTGCGCTCGAAGGTTTGCGGCAAGATGGCCTTGTGAGTGAAACTGGTGGACAATTACATTTAGCCCGCTAAAAAGGTATAATATATATAAGATATGCGTCGAATTATTTCTATTGTTGCAGTTATTGCCATCACGGTAAGCTCGCTGGCACTGCTGGCAGGTTCTTCTGCATACGCTGAAGATTTAACGCCTGATCAAGCAGAGCATATAAAAACGAACTGTGTATCGATCAAATCAAGCTTAAACCAGCTGCACGCCAGTGATGCATTGCTTCGCGTGAACCGTGGTCAGGTGTACGAGGCAATGGCAAGCAAGCTTATGGACACGTTTAACGACCGTCTTTCGGGAAATCGCCTCGACAACAAAGCGATGGTGACGGTAACGGCGAATTATCGGTCTGCATTGAACGATTTTCGTACAGATTATATTCAATATGAACAAAAATTAGCCACAGCACTTCGTACTGACTGTACGACCCAACCGAATTCTTTTTACCGTATTCTCGAAGAAGCACGGCAGCTTCGTAAAGATGTTCACGCCGATGTCACCGCGCTGCACCGATTTATTGACGATTACCGATCGTCGGTAAGCAGCTTCTTACTCGATTTTGAAAGGATTGCGGAGTAATATGGAGCCGTTAAAATTTCCACTCGTAAAACCCGAAGATGAAACGCTTTCTTTTTGGGATCGTCACCGCTTGTCGTTGCTCCTTATTCTTACCGTTATTATTGCGATCATCATGACCATCGTAAGCGTCATTATTTATAACAGCTCCGGCGCCGCTCAGCTTGACCTTTCTCGGCCAGGCTATCGCTCGGTGAGTGACCAAATTGAACGCGACGACACCATTGATGAATACAGCGCCTCTGGGCCAATTAACACCGATACGATTCAAGAGTTTATTACGCTGTACGACGAGCAGGCCGAGAAAGCTAAGGCAGTGAATGCGTTTAACGGTGACCCGCTCAACCCTGAAGTGCTAGTCTTTGGTACTCCAGCGAACGAATAAAACCCGTTAGCTAGTAGTGGTATAGCGGGCAAGCATAAAGGCACGCTCTGCCATGGGTCGCGAGCAAGCACTAAATGCCTTGGCGCGCGGGCGTTCAAGCCCTTGATAAAGTGGTAGGGCAGATTCAATTTGGTAGCGTAGCCGGCTAGGTGCGTCTGGAAAGGCGCGATTAGCACGATTATCGATAAGAAGTCGTCGAATGTCGCGGCCGATGCTTGTTGCAGGGTTTGTGGGGAGCTCGAAGTGCGCATCGCGAACCTCGTATAGATCCCTGCTTCCGGCATAGAGTCCTTCGATGATAATAAAAGGTGAAAGCGGAAGTTCGGTGTCGTACGCCGGTTCCTCAGTATCGAAGTCAAAGTGACGCTTTATAAGCGGAGTACCCTCGGCGTGCCGCGCAAGGTCGCGCGCAAGTTCGGCGGTGTTATAGGTTTTTTCGCTATCCCAATCTTGGTAAGGGGCGCCATATGTTTTTTCTAGATAGGTTTTTCCAAAATGATAATCGTCGGTTGAGAGTACGGTCGGGGTGTACTGTTCGCCAAATAGCTCGGTTATCTGTGTTTGCAGCGCCCTTGCAACTGTTGTTTTACCTGAGCCCGACATTCCAGTAAGGCCTACGACCACTTGTTTTTTACCCAGTGAATAATGAGCGAGCATTTCACCGAGTACCCTATGGGTAAACGCGTCGAGCGTTTCGGCTGGTTGCAGGTGTTCTTTTCCTGATAATCGATGAGCAATTGCTTCGTTGGTGAGCGCAGGGTTGTTCGAACGGTCAATCAATCCGCCGGCTACTTCTTGCGCAAAACTAAGGAGCTCGGCTCGTACTTGAGAGTCTTCATGTTCAACCTCAACAACCACCGGTTCTGCAGGGTTGTTATAAAAATCAACCGTTACACCGTCACAAATGTCAGCGCGGTATTTTGTTATGCGCGGGAGGTCTTGTTGTGCGTAAAAAGCAAATGTTTTAGCCGATATTTCAGTGTCAATTTCATTACGCCGTAATGCTGAGTTGACGATTTCGCCACGCGTTTTTAGGGTAGCGGTGTAGGTATCTTGACCCTCGGTTGTTTGTGTACGGCGAACTCGTAGGCTGAATTCGTCGTTCGGGTTACTTAGGTAGATTTGCTCAACAGGAAGCGCAGTGGCTCGGTATTGATCGATAAGAACGCTCGGGTTGAGTGGGGTGAGTTTATGTTCGGTCTCATTGTACTGTTCAAGCTCGGTATTATTGCGTGCTCGCTCAATATTTTGTGTAGTTATTTCATTTTCGAGTAGTGTCATGCAAGCGCTCCTATTCGTATTACAGATGACATTTTGACTATACGATGCTACTATATGAATATCTAGAAAGTATAATTTGAGTCAAAAATGATTGAGCCTGTATCTGTAACACATCACATTCAAAAATTTATTCTTGACGTATTAATGTACCAAAAAAGCGCTCGGTTTCGCGATCTACGACCCCCGAAAGTCGATACTAACTTATTTAGCTATCACCTTAAGAATCTTGTAAAAGTAGGTATGGTAGACAAGGTCGACGATGGGTATGCGCTAAGTGCTGCAGGCCTGTCGTATGTAGACCGTGTGAGCTCCGAAGATAAGTCTATTCGCACGCAACCTAAAATAATCACTATGCTCGTGGTACAGAACGGTGAGGGCGATATTTTGTTACAACGTCGCACCAAGCAGCCATATATTGAGACATGGACATTGCCATATGGAAAGATCCACATTGACGATATTTCGGCGAAAGCTGCGGCACAACGCGAAGCATTTGAAAAACTAGGACTCAAAAACCAGGAGGTTGAGCAGGCTGGCGATTGCTATATTCGTGTATATGCACATGGCGAATTGATTTCCACAACGTTAGCGCATGTGTTTCGTTTTTATAAAGACGATATTGAAACGGACGAGAATTTAGTCTGGGCCAGACCGCATAAATTACATGATTTTGAGCTTGCGCCAGCTGTTGAAGAGATCATGACACGCACCTTTTTTAAGGACGCATTTTACTTTGAAGAATATGGTGTAGAATGGCCCGCTACCACTGTAGAAATGGTACAATAGATACATGAACTTAAACGAATATCAAACCCTCGCACTACGTACCGCTCGACCAAAAAATGCTAATAATGAAGTATTTCACTTGCTTCTTGGACTCACCGGAGAAGCTGGCGAAATTGCTGAAAAAACCAAGAAAATCGTTCGCGATCACGACAGCGATTTTTCAAAGCTCGACCTTGTTGACCTTAAAAAAGAACTTGGCGATGTATTATGGCATGTTGCTGTGCTTGCCGACTATTTTGACATTACACTCGAAGACATCGGTGACACGAATATCAAAAAGCTTGCTAGCCGCTTAGAGCGAGGTGTTATTAGTGGCAGCGGCGACGATCGCTAGTTGGCGAGTTTTTCCCGCACCCAAGCGTCGATCGTACCAGCACCCATACAAAGCACCAGATGGCCTTCATCTCGGTGCTTTTGAATTTCAGCCCATAGCGCATCGCCTAGCTCTGCATACTCAATAGCGTCTTTGTTTGTGATGTTAGCGGTGAGTTCTTGTGGGGTAAGCACGGGTTGGTCGGTATTTTCGCGGGTAAGGTACGTAGGGAGCCAATACACTTTTTTGGCAAGTTCAAACTGGTTCACGTACTGGTCGCGAATAAAGTGTTGTCGCCAGTTTTGGTGTGGCTGGTATACCAATACGATGTCGTCGGTAATTTCGTTCGCAAGCTGCAAAGTTGCGGCAATTTCGTCCGGGTGGTGTCCGTAGTCGCTAATCAGGTTTTCTCCGAGGCGCTCAAAGCGGCGATCGGTGCCTGGGAAACGAATTAACGCGTTTGTAATAGTCAGTGTATCGCCGAGGCCGAGGTATTCGAGCGCTTTATATACTAACGTTGCATTACGGCGGTTGTGTTCACCGTGCAGGCTCAATTCAAGCACTTCGTTAGGGTGTAGCGCCCAAATGGCATCGTTCACCGTTTGTTGAATATAGTCGAGATCGTGCTTCCAGGCAATTGTGTGTCCCGATTGTGTAATGTATTGGCGGAACGTGGCCCTGTATTCGTCTTCGGTAGGGTAGGTGTCGGGGTGGTCGTAGCTAATTGATGTCAAAAGTGACAGGTGTGGCTCGAAATGGAGCAAGTTTTTATCATATTCGTCACATTCGTATACAAAGAATTCACTGCCAGGTTCGTATGCACCACTTGGTCCAAATGAAAGAGTTGACCCTACGGAATAACTGACGGGAATGCCAAGTTGTTTGAGCGCCCACACGGTCATACCTGTAGTGGTGGTCTTTCCGTGGGTCCCTGAAATAGCAATAAGCTTTAGATTGTGTGTTTTTATAAATTCAGCCAAAAACTCATCGCGCTTTCCGGTGCGAATACCAAGTTCTTTAGCAGCTAAGAGTTCTGGGTGATCATCGGGAAGGGCGGAGGTATATACAAACCAATCGAGTGGCGCTTTGGTCTGGCAGGCACGAAGGAAGCTGCCATCTTGGCCGATGGTAACCTCAATACCATTTTTTCGTAGCTCTTGAGTTACCAAGCCTTCGGCTACGTCAGATCCAACGACCGCATGGCCAGCATCATGTGCGATTTCAGCGAGCGGGCCAATACCGACGCCGCCTACTCCAGAGAAATAGATATTCATAGCACCAGTATACCACTTGTGGTAAAGAGGTGGGTATGCTGTAATAGGAAGAGAAAATAAGTGGGCAAATAACACAAAAAAATGGTAAGAAAATTTTTCCGCACTATCCTAGAGCGTCGTCACTTTTGGCGGTATGCAACCTTTAGCGAGGTTGCTGAGATTTACGTGTCGCGCATGTTGCGTATGGCGGCTTTGTATATGGCTGCAACGTTTATGTCGATTTACCTATTCCAAATTGGCTACTCAGTGGTGGTGATTGCGCTTTTCTGGACAGCATTCTTTTTGTTTAAGTCACTCATGGCACTGCCGATTGCACGATTTGTGGCATGGATTGGGCCAAAACACTCGGCGCTCGTGTCAAACCTACTGTATATTCCGGCGATGATTTGTTTCGTATTGCTCCCTGTTTACGGTCCATGGTTGCTGCTTCCGACGGCGGTGCTGCAGGGTGTTTCGGCGGCAATGTACTCGATCGCTTATCTTATTAATTTCTCGAAGGTCAAGAGTGTCGAGAATGCCGGTAAGGAAATTGCCTTTATGAATATTTTTGAAAAGATCACTACCGGGTTGAGCCCGCTGGTTGGTGGCTTTATTGCGTTTATTTGGGGTCCAGAGGTCGTGATTGTGGTTGCGGCGGTGCTGTTTGCCTTTGCTGCTGGGCCACTGTTTAAAACGGGCGAACCAGTAAAGACCGGGCAAAAACTTCAATTTAAAGGGTTTCCGTGGCGACTTTTCTTTAAACATGCCGTAGGGCAATTTGTGACTGGCTTCGACTCTGTTGCGGTAGGTACAGTATGGTCACTGTACTTGGCGATTGTTATTTTTGATATTGCGACGAACGGTGACAGTGTGTATGCGGCAATGGGGGCGCTTGTTTCGGTTGTCTTTATTGTGGCTATTCTTGCCTCATACACCTACGGAAAGCTTATCGATCGCAAGCGTGGCAAAGAACTCATGCGGGCGGGTGCAATTGCCAGTGCCGCCACTCATTTGGTGCGACCGTTCATTATTTCACCGGTTGCCGTGGCCGGGGCAAATGCTTCAAGCGAACTGGCAACGACCGCCATATCACTCCCGTACACACGCGGTGTGTTCGATAATGCCGACTTGTCAGGTGTACGTACGACGTATTTGGGTGTAGGGGAGGTAGTTTCGAACTTTGGTGCAGCAATCGGCTGTTTAGTACTGGCGGCTATGACGCTTCTTCTCGGTGACGAAAACGCCTTGCGCTACTTCTTCTTTATTGCCGCCGGTGTTGCGCTCCTTATGCTTACCGTTCGCTTCCCCCTCTATAAAAAGTAGGGTTCGTGCTACAATAAAAGGCAGTTATATAGGTGGGGATTCCTAAGAATAGTGGCCGATAGAAGTCGAGTAAAAAAGAGTCTAAAAGACCTGCAGCGCGTGAAAACGTGGCAGCTGGTTATTCTTTTGGTGATTGTAGGGTTTATTGCCGCTACCTTTTTACGTCTTAATAACATTGGTATGGTCCAGCGCCGTGATGCCGTAATATCCGCCGATAAGGCGGGTAATGAAGAGGCATTAATTAATCGGTTGTCCAATTTACAACGCTACGTTGCTTCACATATGAATACCGACCTAGGCAGGGGAGTGTATCTAGAGCACAGCTATAATCGTGACTTCCAGACATGGCAAGAAAATCAGTACGGAACAGCCAATCCAAATGGAAATATCTATAAAAAAGCGCAAGAGGTTTGTGCACCGCAATTCAGCAGCTATTCATACGCGTACTTGCAATGTACCACTAATGAATTGGCAAAATACCCGGCCGCAGCCGATCCTGCTAGTGATACAAGCAAGCCCCGCCAAGAGAGTTACATCCACAGCTTTACATCATCGGTGTGGAGCCCTGATTTCGCCGGTTGGTCGGTGCTCGTCTTTGGGATAATCCTACTCCTCATTGTCATCCGTCTCTTAAGTGCTTTTGTGCTCCATCTGCTACTAAGAAGGAACTATAAACGAATTTAATATTGACAGCACCCCTAGTGAGGCTGTACTCTAACACCGTATAGCACTAATAGGAGGTATATACTTACAATGGCTTACAGTCACACTAACTCAAAGGGCGTTACTTATTACTTGCACAGCACCGAAGTGACACTTCGCGGCGGCAAGCCACAAACAATCTACTTTTTCGCTAAGGTAGAAAAGAACGAAAAGGGTCAACCAGTAGATCTACCTGCAGACCGCATTGTTAAGGAAAACCCACGTAACGGTTTCCTTACTGTTTCAAAGAAGAAGTAGTTTTTACCACAAAATTACTATTGCACCATAAGCGTTTTGTACCTATACTTAGGACAAACAAACAGGTGCCAAAACACCCCCCTTCCCCGGGGGTGTTTTTTGTTAGGGGAATACTACTGTTGTGACAAAAGCAGAGCAGCCTCGGCGGACGAATCCGACGAGGCATTTGCTCTTGGGTGGTTGTTGGTTGACGATGGGCGGTTGGGCGGCAGTTCAGGCGGCGACCTGACCGAGGAGCTCGGCCTTCAGCTGGTCCTTACGTGCCTTGCGGGCAGCGGCTCGTTCACGAACCTCCTCTTCGGTCAGGCGCGGTACGCCCTTCTCCTTGAGGCGCTGCGCGAGCTCCTCGATCATGTCGGGCCGGAAGCCAGACCAGTGCGGGTTGAGCGCGACTTGCTTGGCCTCATCTTCGGTAAGCTTACCAAAGATGAGATCGATTGCCTCGTTCGACAGCACTGCGACGGGAGCCTGCAGATAGCCAAGCGCCTTTGCCCCTTCGAGGGCGGCGGCATCGACATCGAGGAATTCAACCTCGTATTCGATGCCATGCTTGTCCAGCTCGCGGTACGTGGCGTCACACTGGACGCACGTCAGCCGGGACTTCACCGTAAGTGTCATGTTTGTCTTTCCTTTGTTCAGTCTGACCGTAGGCCAGAAATTTGGCGTGTTGTCAGAAAACGAAAGGGTACCTTGTCCAAGAGCGATATCACGCCGAATGGTCAAGGAATACTACCCCCTATAGGTGTACTCTACCCTCCAGTGAAGGCGCGAATCTATTCTCCATTCTAGCCCGAACCGTGCGCTAATGCTAGTGGTTATTGGTGTAAAAAATACGCTATATATAGTGGAAAACATTTCCCTTGCCACTGAGGTGCCACAGGGGTACAATGAGTGCATGACACACATGGTAGAGGTGAAAGATCTTAAGAAGCGCTACGGCGACAAGCAAGCAGTTGATGGCGTCAGCTTTACTGTAAAAAAGGGTGAAATATTTGGTATTCTTGGCCCAAACGGTGCAGGTAAAACAACCACACTCGAAATGATGGAAACGCTTCGACCTATCGACAGCGGCTCAGTAAAAATTGATGGCATCGATGTAAAAAAGGACCCGCAAGCGATTAAGCACATTATTGGCGTGCAGCCACAATCGCCAGCCTTTCAAGACAAAACACGCCTCACTGAAGTAATTGAAATGTTTGCTGCAGCTTATGGCGAAAAAGTTGACCCAATGGAATTCTTGCGTGACGTTGACCTTGAAGAAAAGGCAAAAAGCTACGTCGAAGACCTATCGGGTGGACAAAAGCAGCGCCTGAGCATCACCACGGCACTCGTGCATGGTCCTAAAGTTTTCTTCTTAGACGAACCAACCACCGGGCTCGACCCGCAAGCGCGTCGCCACCTATGGGATCTTATCGAGAAAGTTCGCAGCAAGGGGATTAGCGTCATTATGACTACGCACTACATGGACGAAGCCGAGGTGCTGTGTGACCGTATTGCCGTTATGGATAACGGTAAAATTGTGGCCATCGACACTCCGCGTAATCTTATTAAGCAATTGCTTGATCGCGGCTTCAAAAAGAAACAAGAAGTGCAACAAGCAAGCCTCGAGGATGTATTTATTGACCTCACCGGTAAGGCGCTAAGGGAAGGTGCGTAATGTTTAAGAATTGGAAAAAGAGCTGGTTCACCGTTTTTACGTTTGTTCGTATTAATACCAAACGGTTCTTCCGTGACCGCACAGCAATCTTCTTCACTATTGGATTCCCGCTCATCTTCTTGTTTGTATTTGGCGGGCTCAATAGCGGCAACAGTAGCATTTCGTTTAACGTTGCGCTTATCAATAACTCTGACTCGTCATTCGCTAGCGACTTTCAGAAAAACCTAGAAAAGAGCGATACGGTTAAGGTCAATAAAGAAATCACCACGCTCGATGAAGCAAAAGAGAAAATGACCCGCTCAGAGCTCGATGCAACGATTATCCTTCCCGAAGGCTTCGGTGAAGCTACTGGCGACCAAAAGTTCATCGGGGGCGAAGCAAAGGTGGTATATACGCAAAATAACCAGCAGTCTGGTGCGGCACTTACTTCCGTACTCGAGAGCCAATTTGCAGAGGTAAACCAGCAAATGGTGCCGTCTGAAACACCATTTACTGTAGCGGGTGAGGAGTTAAACGATAATAGCCTTTCGGCGTTTGATTACACCTTTGCCGGGCTGCTCGGCTTTGCCATTATTGGTATGGGTATTTTTGGTCCAATTAACGTGTTCCCAGAGCTTAAGAAAATGGGTATTCTTCGCCGCCTTAGTACCACGCCACTGCGCGTCTGGCAGTACTTTGTATCAA
>JBOHNV010000019.1:0-21004 GCA_050730895.1 Candidatus Microsaccharimonas sp. | reverse complement strand
GTCGACGCCTCATTAAAGCGAGCGGTGAAATCTCTGAACTTGGGTACAACGAAGAAACCACCACGCAAGAGCTTTTGCAACAAGCCGAAGCCGAGCTTTTCTCGGTCAGCGACCAGTCACTCAAGCAAGACCTTACGAGCCTCGAAAGTATCCTGACCGATAGCTTCGACCGTCTTGAAGAACTCCACCGCAACAAGGGTGCGCTTCGTGGCGTGCGTACCGGTTACCGTGACCTCGACAACATGACCGCCGGGCTGCAGCGTAGTGACCTTATCATCCTTGCGGCGCGTCCTGCCATGGGTAAGACCACCCTGGTAACTAACTTGGCGTATAACGTTGCAACCATTGCTAAGCAACCCGTACTTATGTTCAGCCTTGAGATGAGTAAAGAACAGCTGGTTGACCGTATGCTTGCCGATGCTTCGGGTGTCGATAGTTGGAACATTCGTACCGGTAATCTTTCTGACGATGACTTCGGAAAGCTCTCCGAGGCAATGGGTGAAATGGCCGAAGCACCTATCTATATCGACGACACCCCTGGTGTAAGTGTTCTTGAGATGCGCACCAAAGCACGACGAGCCGCCCACGATCAACCGCTCGGCCTCATTATCATCGACTACTTGCAGCTTATGCAGGGAAGTGGTCGTCACGACGGCAACCGCGTACAAGAGGTGAGTGAAATCTCCCGTGGGCTTAAGTTGCTTGCGCGTGAACTCAACGTACCGGTAATTGCACTGAGTCAGCTTAGTCGTACCGTAGAAAGTCGTTCTCCGCAAATTCCACAGCTTGCCGACCTACGTGAGTCTGGTTCAATCGAGCAAGACGCCGACATCGTGATGTTTATTTATCGTGAAGCGTACTACAACCCAGAAACCGAACGAGAAAACGTCACCGACCTCATTATCGCGAAACACCGTAACGGGCCTGTTGGTAAGGTAGAACTCTACTTCCACCCAGAACGCCTCCGCTTTATGTCACTCGACCGCAAGCACGAGTAGCAAAACCTCGTGCTATACTAGAAACATTGTTATGGCTACAAGAGATTTCTCAAAGTACTTTCTTTACAGATGGCGATATGTCATCGGCTACAGCTTCATAGGCCTAGTTCTTGCTGGACTGCTTCTTTTTGCTGGTGTATTCCTTCCTGGTGGTATTTCACAAGCCGAAATGAACTCGGTGGTGCGAAGCGCATCAATTTCTTTTAGCGATCCATCAACCCTTGCTATTACAAACTTGCCATACTATCTATTCCAGGCAGGGATATTCGCACTCTTTGGCGTGTCCGCTCTCACGATAAAACTGCCGTCGCTTATTTTAGCTTTTCTTACCGCCGTAGGCCTCATTATCCTCTTGCGTCGCTGGTTTAAACCAAACATTGCCGTCATGGCATCGCTCATAGCGATTGCAACAGGACAGTTCTTGTTTCTTGCCCAATCAGGAACGCCGAGTATTCTTTATTTGTTCTGGCCGGTTGCGCTCTTACTGCTCGGTACTCAAGTAACCCGCGTAAAGAAGTTTCGATTCCTTTGGAAAATTCTTTTTGCTATTACTGCAGCGCTTAGCCTATACACACCACTTGGGATCTACCCGCTCATTGCCGTTGCGCTTGCAATTACATTCCATCCGCACCTTCGCGCGGTACTTCGCCACCTTAAGAAAGTACGTCTAGCTGTCGTTATCTCCATTTTCCTCGTGCTCATCGCTCCACTTGTTTGGTTTATTACCACAACTCCACAACTCGGCGTCACCATTCTCGGTGTTTCTGCCGCAACCTGGCCGCCAGATCTTGCGTCAAATACACTCACACTTCTTCAGCAATATTTCTTGTTCTGGGAGCCCAGCGCCGGCACCCTCATGACACCAGTCTTTGGTCTTGGCTCGGCGCTCCTTATTGGCCTGGGGCTCTACCGCCTTATTCGCACCCGTGAAACCACCCGAAGTTATCTCATTATCTTCTGGATGGTCTGTCTTATTCCGGTGCTCCTTGTTAACCCGAGCTTCACTTCCGTTACCTTTGTACCATCAGTTCTAATGCTTGCCGCTGGTCTTACATCTCTTATTAGTTACTGGTACCGCCTGTTCCCACTCAACCCATATGCCCGAATCTTAGGCCTTGTGCCAATTGTTCTGCTGGTGGGCGTGCTCATTACTACTGGGCTGGTTCGCTATATTTACGGCTACCACTACAGTCCCGATGTTGCTCCAAGGTTCTCTTCTGACCTGACACTGCTACCAAAGAATACCGAGCAGCTCGTGGTTACCGAAAACGAACAACCGTTCTTTACTGCGATCGCTGATTATCGTAATGGACTTGAAGTTGTCACGAAGCCAACCGCCGACACTATTACCGTTACACGACAGGCTCGTAATAGCCTTACCGACTTCGAGGTAACAAGAATCATCACCAACGCACACTCACAAAACGCCGACCGATTCTACGTCATGCAACGCTCTGAATAGTAGGCCCCCGGAGTCACCTCTATGCTATAATGAGACGAGTAAAAACACGGAGGAATACATGGCTTTTGACCAAATGAAAATGCTGAACAAGCTACGTAAAGCACAGAGCGATCTTAAGAAAGAAATTATTGAAGTTGAAGCAGGCGACGGTGCCGTTGTTGTACAGGTAACTGGCGAGCTAAAGGTAAAGAAAATTACCATCGACCCAGAACGCGTTGACCTTGATGATATTGCTGAGCTCGAGCACTGGCTTGAAATCGCAACCCGCGACGGACTTGCAAAGGCGCAAGAAGTTGCTGCCGAAAAGATGAAGCCACTCATGGGTGGTCTCGGCAACCTTGGCCTCTAATACCTAGTGTATAGATGTCTTATTAAATAGTTATTAACGAAGTAGGGATTGTGGCTCGATTATTGCCAGTTGCACTGGAAAAATTAATTGATGAACTCGGCCGGCTGCCTGGCGTAGGGCAGCGTACGGCCGAGCGCTACGCGTATTATCTTTTGCGCGCCGACCAACGCATTAACGATGGCATGGCAACGGCAATTCACGATATCCACGCTCGTGTAAAAACATGCCCGGTCACCTTTGCGCTTATCGATGCCGATGAAGATGTCTCGGCACTCTACGCCGATGAATCACGCAACAAAAAACTTGTAGCCGTAGTTGAAGAGCCACTCGATATTATTGCACTCGAGCGAACAGGGCAGTACAAGGGTACCTATCATGTACTCGGCGGCGCCATGAGCCCTATCGATGGCATTGGCCCAGAGCAACTCCATATTCCAGAACTTATCACACGACTTACCACGGATGGCGTTGAAGAGGTCATTATCGCCACCAACGCCAGTGTCGAAGGTGAATCGACAGCACTCTTTTTGCAAAAACACATCAATGATGCTGGTATTGATATTCAGATTAGTCGCTTAGCTCGCGGTATTCCGGTAGGTGTTGACCTCGAATACGCCGATCAAATCACACTCAGTCATGCGCTTGAAGGCCGCCGCATTCTTTCGTAGGGCGCACTTTTCGTAGCACTATCTTTTTAAATTGAAGAGGCCTCACCCCCTCGCGCCGTACCGTATTGGTAGGGGAGGGAGTGAGGCCTTTTGTGCACCTCGAGTCGAGTCAGTCGTCGCCCACCAGAGCGCGCGCTTCACGCTGCTCAGGTGTGACCACCGGAATGTCCATCTCGCGGATGTCCAGTGGACAGAACTGCTCGGCAAGTGTCGCCACGCGCTGAGCTCGGCGATCGCCCACATCTTCCATCACACCACACAGGTCGGCAAAGACCACTCGGAAGGGCGGAGCCTCGCAGTGTGTCTCGACCTTCGTCTTGGAAAGACGATATGTCCACTTGTTCATCGTGGGGTCATCGTGTGTAACGGTGAGCAGAAGCCCATCCGTGATGGTCGTTGCGGCGACATTGATGATGAACGGGGCGTTCACGGGGTTCATTGGCATGATGTAGCTCGCCATGTAGGTGAGCAGGACATCATGCGCCTGAAGCACCTCGATACGCACCTCATTCATCTCATTGTACTGACGGTATGCGTCCTTCGTGGAAGCCACGAAGCCGTACGCCATCAACGCCAAGACGGCGAGAGCAGCGCCGGTGACGTAGTTCACGGACTCGCCGAGAACAAGCGCCACGCCGACGATGAGCAGAGCCAACGAAGTGATAGCCAGCCTGAGCGTCAAGACGATGGCTCGCCGACGCTGACGCTGATACTTGATGGGGTCATACTCGATTTCGGTTGTGAAGTGCGACATTGCGCAGTCCTTTCTGTCAGAGCCCCGCAGGGCTGCGAGGATTGACATTGCAGGGTGCAAGTCAGGGTCATTATAGCACAAAAATGATAAAAAGTCAATATTACTGTGGTTGCACAACACCTTGGAATGCTTTACAATGTATACTATCGTCTTTTCCCAACCGAAAGGAGACGGTAATGTCCTTCCATAATCGGAATTTGCACATGCTGAAAAACTGGGAGCCGGATAGTACATTCGACCCAGCGATCGATCGCCTGTTGGTAACCACCGACTGGGATGACACGTTTGTTGCCTACTGGCACAAGAACGCCATCGGAGAACAAGGCCACCTGGCCATCGACAAGGATTTCCTCCCAGAAAACCTTCAAGAGCTCCCTCTTGCGCTCAAGTTGTACCACGGCCTTCCCGCCGACGACAACTGGCACGTATTCATCTATGACGGTGACCTGACGGCAAGTGGCCCGCGGCTCGACATCACCGCCATTGGAAGTGGCTGGTCATGGAGCATTGGCACGTCGCTAGGTATTGCCGACATCGAGCCCGTCACGCTCGACCAGATCGACCCCACCAAGGTCAGCCCAATCTTGGGCGGCATCTACATGAGGTCGGAACAAGTGCGAATCATGCGCAGTGAGTACGACAAGCGGCTCAGTGCTGCCTAGGCCTACGGCCACCAACCCATCCATTCGTCGAGCAGGCAAGCCCTGCTCCGAAAGGGTGGGTGTTTGCTTAGTAAGGTGTTAAAATAAGTCTAATGTTTGATACTGTACTCGAAACGCTTAAAGATGCGCAAAAAATTGTTATTATCCAAGCTGAAAACCCCGACGGCGACAGCCTTGGAAGTTCATTAGCACTTGAAGAATTGCTTGGCGAAGCTGGTAAAGACGTAAAACTTTACTGCGCCATTGATATTCCAAAATACATGCACTACATACAGGGCTGGGATAGAGTTGAAAAAGACTGGCCAACCGATCGTGAAGTGGCAATTATCGTCGATACGTCGGCCGAGGCCTTGATTCAACAAGCCTTGAAGCAACCTGGCGTTCGCCACTTCCTAGAAACACACCCGGTTATCATTATCGACCACCACGAAACCGAGGGCGACCTGCCATTCGAAACAATTACCTACGTAGACGCAAAGGCTGTTGCGACGAGCGAAATTTTATACTTCCTCGCAGTAGCAGCAGACTGGACGATTACGCAAAGCGCCGCTGAAAGTATGTTTGTATCAATCCAAGCCGACAGTCTTGGACTCTCTACACCTTCAACCACCGCTACTAGCTACCAAGTTGCCGCCAATCTGGTTGCTCTTGGCGTTAACCCTGCCGAAATTGAAGAACGTCGTCGTGAATATATGAAAAAACCGGCCGATATTTTAACCTACAAAGGTCAATTAATTAGCCGTATTGAATATCATCTCGACGGCAAGTTAGCGACCGTTCATATTCCATGGGAGGACATACAAGAATATAGCGACCGCTATAACCCAAGCGTCCTCGTACTCGAAGAAATGCGCATGGTAGAGGGCGTCGAGGCTGCCGTGGCGATAAAGACCTACCCAGACGGCAAACTCACTGGTAAAATTCGTGTCAACGCTCCTATTGCCGATCAAATCGCCG
Source organism: Candidatus Microsaccharimonas sp. (assembly GCA_050730895.1). GTDB lineage: Bacteria > Patescibacteriota > Saccharimonadia > Saccharimonadales > Saccharimonadaceae > Microsaccharimonas. The sequence goes on along the minus strand of JBOHNV010000019.1, from coordinate 15,154 downwards.
GGTACTTTGGTGGTGGCGGCCATGCCTATGCGGCAGGCTTTAAAGTCTTTGAAACATACGACACAATTATTAACGAGCTTATTAACGCAACAGATAAGGCGGTTACCGACTATGAGTCTTCGATTTCATAACCAGCTTACCAAAAACTTTGATGCCTTCACTCCAATGACCGAAGGGCAGGTGACGCTCTACACCTGTGGCCCAACCGTCTATAACTTTTTGCACGTTGGAAACTGGACAGCGTACGTATACTGGGACACGCTTATTCGCACTCTAGAGGCTAACAATCTTAAGGTGACACGCGTCATGAACATTACTGATGTAGGGCACTTAGTGAGTGATGCCGACGACGGTGAAGACAAGCTCGAAAAAGGCGCTAAGCGCGAAGGTAAAACTGCCTGGGAAGTTGCCCAATTTTACACTGCAGACTTTCTTGCTGGCATGCGTGCCCTTAATCTCATTGAACCGACCCACACACCCAAAGCTACTGAGTATATCGAAGAGCAACTCGAGCTCGTTCGTGTCTTAAAAGACAAAGGCTATACCTATCAAATTAGCGATGGTATTTACTTTGACACCGCCAAATTCCCAACCTATGGCGCCTTTGCCAACCTCGACCTTAATGAGCAAAAAGCTGGTGCTCGTGTAGAATTTAACCCCGAAAAACGAAACGCCAGCGATTTCGCCCTCTGGAAGTTCACGCCGGCAGGCGAGAAGCGGGATATGGAGTGGGAAACACCAAATGACCTACTCGATTCAGGCGAAATCATGGGCTTCCCAGGCTGGCATCTCGAATGTTCCGCTATGGCGATGACCTTATTGGGCAATACCATCGATATTCACACCGGCGGGATTGACCATATTCCGGTGCACCATACTAACGAAATCGCTCAGAGCGAGGCGGCTAGTGGCTCGAAGTTTGCCAACTACTGGCTTCACAACAATCACCTTAAAGTGAACGGTACAAAAATCAGTAAGTCACTCGATAACGGGTACACACTGCAAGACCTTGAAGAAAAGGGGTACGATCCGCTGGACTTACGATTGTTTATTCTCCAGAGCCATTACCGTACCGAGGGGAACTTTACATTCGAAAATCTGACCGCCGCGCGTAACCGCCGCCTGAACTGGCGTAATGTCGCAGCACTCCGCCACCAAGCGCACGACACGTTGCAGCCTGATAGTGCCACCGAAACCGATAGTAAGACGGTTTCACTCTATGCGGCCTCACAGGCGCTTGTAGAAGCACTTTCAGACGATTTAAATACCGCTGGAGCTATGGCAATTATCGACGGCGCGTTCGATACCGTACTTTCAAGCCGCGTTGACGATATTCACCAACATGCCTTTACTGCATTTCTTGAAACCATCGATCAGCTTCTTGGCATTAAGTTGCTCGAAACCACACCAGATATTTCTGACGACCAAAAGCGTCTTATTGTTGAGCGCACCCGTGTGCGTGAAGATAAAAACTACGCACGCTCTGATGAAATCCGTGACGAGCTCGCCGCGGCCGGTATCGCTGTTCGCGATACCCCGTCTGGGTCCGTCTGGGAGTACACCAGATAACCTCTGGCACTCATATACAGAAAAGAACTCCCGTATGGGAGCTCTTTTTATATGCATAGTATATGCAAGTATTTACGCTTTTGTTTCAACCTTCGCAACAAGCTTTACCTTGTCGTTCTTTGAAGGGTTTTCAGTTGGACGATGACGTACTACAAACTCTTCAATCAAGACACGCACGCTACCAGCGATTGGGATAGCAATAATACCACCGACCACTCCAAACATGTAAAGTCCAATAGTTACAGCACCAAGTACCATAAGTGGTGTAAGGTCGATACGCTTTGCCTGAATGTGTGGCGAGACAAAGTTGTTTTCAATTTGCTGGTAAACAACAAAGAAGATAGCGTAAATAATTGCCGCCGGAATACTGTTAAGGGCGAGTAGTACAGCAATAAGCACACCACCAATAGTTGCTCCGAACATCGGAATAAGTGACAAGATAAAGGTAATGGCCGCAGTTGGCATCGCAAGGTTACCATCTACTTCTGGGAAAATAAAGCTCAGCGCGAAGACAAACAACCCAGCACAAGTAGCACCAATAGTAGACACGGTGAGTTGCCCTACGACGTAGCCGCTGAATACAGTGTAAATACGGTGAAGTACATGGCGGTGCTTCTTCATACGGTCCTTGTTACCATAAAGGCTCCAAATACGCTTCAGCCATGCAGGGCCCTCAATGAGCATCAAGAAGGTAAGTACTAATACAAGAATTAACGCAGCGATACCGGCAAAGACAGAACCGATACCGGTAACGATACTCCTACCAACGTTACCCGCCCAAGCAGAAGCGCTCGATTGTATAGAGGTAAGTGCGGTGTCGAGTTGATCCTGAAGTCCATATTGTTCGAGGAACTCGCGTGCACCCTGCCATTGATGCGACGCAGATTCGACAACCTCAGGAATCGTACTCGCGACCTTAGCAGTTTGCTGAATAATAGAAGGTACCACGAGTGTGACGATAGCACCAATAATCACCACAACCGCCACATAGGCGAGCGCTGTTGCGCCAACACGGCTTTTACCTGGGAGTCGTTTCGAAATAACCGACACCGGTGCATTCAAGGCGAGCGCCAAGAAAAGTGATACACCGAGGATAATAAGTCCCATTTGTGCTTTATATAGGAGGAATGCGGCAAGGGCGATTCCAAAAATCACCAACCAAAACCGAACGAATGTACGCGTATCGATATCTATCTTAGTCTTCATGTCACGTATTATACACACTTTTAGTAATTTTCCTTACTGTAGACCTCGACAAACCGCTTATGGAAACGGTATAGTGAGGGTATATATGGAGACAGTAGTTACAGCGCTCAAAAAGCAGCTACAGGGTGAGGTGTCGACCGATGCGCGTACAAGAACACGCGTGAGCCGTGATGCGAGTATATTTGAACTCGTTCCTGACGTTGTTGTTGCACCCCAAGATACCGCCGATATCGAAAAGCTTGTTTCGCTTGTTAATAAACACCGCGCGGAGTTTCCAAAACTCTCTATTACACCGCGCTCCGCAGGTACCGATATGTCGGGTGGCTCAATTGGCGGCTCAATTGTCATGGAAATGACACCACACTTCACAGACATTAAAAGTGTAAAAAAGAATATACTGCACGTGCAACCGGGTGCGTACATGCGCGATATTGACCCAGTATTAAACGAAAAGGCGCTGCAACTCGGTTGTGTGCCTGCCAGTCGGGAGCTTTGCACTATTGGTGGAATTGTGGGCAATAATGCTGGTGGCGAACAGTCGCTGCGCTATGGTAATGCCGACCGTTCGGTACGTGAACTACAAGTCGTACTTGCCGATGGAAACTCATATACCATGAAGCCACTTACAAAGGCGCAGCTGTTTCGAAAATTTGCTGAAAAAACCTACGAGTCTGAACTCTACCGTCGTGTATATGAGCTGATTGAGGCTCATTACGACAGCATCCACAACGCACGTCCGCGCGTGAACAAAAACTCCATGGGGTACAACCTTTGGAATATCTGGGATCGAGAGACCGGAATATTTGACATGACACAACTTTTCACCGGATCGCAGGGGACACTCGGCGTCATTACCGACATTAAAATTGAAGCGGTACCAAAAGCACCGCACTCAGGGCTTCTATTGGCACATCTTCCGTCGACGAAAAAGCTTGGTGAGATCATTGAAACAGTTATGCAGCACAAACCCGCTACCTTCGAAGGTTTTGATGACATCACCTTCAATCTTGGTATTCGTTACTTTAAAACCTTCCGTCGGCAACTTGGCACAGCCGAATACCTTCGCCAGCAAGCACATCTTGCAGCGTCGGTTGCAAAATTTAAAGGACGCATACCAAATATTCTATTGATGATCGAATTCGATGGCAATTCGCAGGCCGAAGTGATTAAAAAAATCTCAAATCTTCATGACGATCTTAAAAAGTATAAACTCCGGATGGATATCGAAGAAAATCAAACAAAAAGTGCACCGTTTTGGAGTATTCGCCGCGCATCACTTTCATTACTCCGTAATCAAATAAAAGGGCGCTACGCCTCGCCGTTTATCGATGACATGGCCGTGCAACCACGTCATCTTCCAAAATTTATTCCAGAACTTCGCAGGGTTATTCGAAAGTATAAACTTCCAGCTACCATTCAGGGGCACTTTGGTGATGGTAATTTTCATATCATTCCACTCATGGATATTACCGGCACAAAAGATCAAGCAAAACTAGAACCCGTCATGCGCGAACTTGTTCCAATTGTATTAAAATATGGCGGTACTATGGCAGGCGAGCATAACGATGGCATGATACGTGGCTCATGGTTACCGGCTGTTTTTGGTACCGAAGTTTACGAGATTTTCAAAGAAGTAAAAGAAATTTTCGACCCACATTATATATTTAACCCGCACAAAAAGACCGACGCATCGTGGGCATATAGCATGAGTCATGTTCGCACCAATACAACCGGGGACTTGATTAAACAACGCTAGATATTGTATAGTAATATATAGTATGGCAACAGATTCAATCGGCTGCGTAAAAGCAGCGACCAAGATTATCGGTGATAAATGGACGCCTCAATTACTTCGCTTTTTTGTAAATGAAGAATCTATTCGTTTTTGCCAAATCCAAGATCTTGTAGAAGGTATTAACCCGCGAACACTTTCAGCTCGCCTTGATGCCCTTGAACAAGAGGGGATTATTGAAAAAATATTTGCCAATGAAAAAAGCCGTTGCCAGTATCGTCTTACCCAAAAGGGTAAAGAACTGACACCAATCCTCCAGGACATGCAAGCCTGGAGTGATCGCTACGCCACTGCGTAGCTCTTTTTCTGATACACAACCAGTAACTCAGCATCATTTCAGCTTAACAGGAGTATAATAATAGTATGAGGATTTTAGTAGTAGAGGATGAACACAAGATTGCCCGCGCATTAGCAAAGGCGCTTGAGCAAGAAACCCACGCGGTTGACATTGCTTACGATGGCGACGAAGGATACGCAATGGCGACCACCGAACCCTACGATGTTGTCATCCTTGACCGCATGATTCCTGGCGAATACGATGGCATTGCCATTGTAAAAGCCATGCGTGAAGCTAAAATTCATACTCCGGTGCTTTTCTTAAGTGCCCTCGATAGCATCGCAGAGCGTACCGCCGGGCTTGATGCTGGTGCCGACGATTACCTTGTAAAGCCATTTGCCCTTGAAGAGCTCCTCGCACGCGTTCGCGCCTTGCTTCGTCGACCTTCAGAGCAGCAGTCAGATGTACTCTCTGCCGGCGACCTGACTCTCGACACCATTACTTACACCGTAAAACGTGGCGATAAAAGTATTCAGCTTACCAGTAAAGAATTTGCACTACTTGAATACCTTCTTCGTAACCAAGGCCGTCCGATCAGCAAAGAGGTAATCATCAGTCATGTCTGGGACTACGATGCCGATATTCTTCCGAATACTGTCGAGGTATATGTAAAGTACCTCCGTAATAAAATTGATGCTCCGTTCAAAACGCCACTTATTCACACCGTTCGCGGATTTGGTTACAAGCTCGAAGCATAATATAGCCGCAGTACACCACCCTTAGTAGGAAAAAGACGATGCAAAAGATGCAAAAAATGTTTCAGTCAGCAACGCTGAAGCTCACCGCTTGGTACCTAGCAATTATTATGGTAATTAGCCTAACTTTTAGTATCGTTATCTACCAGCTAAACTACCGAGAAGTAAGTTTTCGCCTCGAGAATTTACAGCATAATATCATTGACGGGTTTAATATTCCAGCGCCGCTAAGTACGTATTTTGCCCCCGACAGCAACACATTTGATAGTGTATGGCTACAAGAATCCAGTAAAGCTTCGAACCAGATGATTCTTTCACTTTTCTATATAAATATTGTCGTTCTAATTGCAGGGGGGTTAGGCGCTTATATTCTAGCGCGTCGCACTCTTCGTCCACTCGAAGAAGCGCACGAGGCCCAGAGCCGATTTACTAGTGACGCCAGCCACGAGCTTCGCACACCGCTGGCCGCTATGAAGACTGAACTCGAAGTAAACCTTCGTGACCCCAATCTTGAGATAGAAGAAGCGCGCGAGCTCCTTGGAAGTAGCCTTGAAGAGGTGAACAATCTTATCGATCTTTCGGAAATGCTCCTAAAACTTTCCCGCCTTGATCACGACACACTGGAAATGACAGTTATCGATGTGCCAATAATTCTACAAGATATTTTAAAACGCCACCCTAAAGATAAAAAACGATTTGAAATTACCACACGCAAAAAAGCGACCACGCTTGCCAACGAAGCGGCTATTAACGAACTTGTAGGAATCCTTGTCGATAACGCTCTCAAGTACAGTACGCCCAATACGCCAATTCTTGTTCGTATTTTCGAACAACGGGGCACGGTAGGGTTTGAAATTAAGAATGAAGGTGCAACGATTGCTCCCGACAAACTCCCTAAATTATTCGAGCGATTCTATCGCCTCGATAGCTCGCGAACGAACAGTGCACGCAATGGCTACGGCTTAGGCCTCTCAATCGCTAAAAAGATTGTTGATATTCACCACGGTGGACTCACCGTAGCCAGCGGAAATAACATTACCACCTTTACGTTTTACCTTCCGATTGTTCGAAAAAGTAGCTCGGCTAAGCAAGGGTAAAATTACAACAAAGTAAGTCAGAAACTTAAGAGCCTTCTAAGAATTGAATGCCATACTGGGGCTAGTAGCAAAAGCTACACAAAAATTGACACACCACGGTCGCTAAAGGAAGGGAGTGAACTCTATGAACACAACCACCACCAGTAAGCACGAGGACAAATACGTCCTTCTCAGTAAAAAGGGAATGAAAGAACTCCGCAAGGCAGTTACCCAACTTGAACACGACATAAGCGCCATTCGTCGAAGCCTTCGCGAAAGCGATAAAGGCACTAGCCACGATGATCGCTATGAACGAAGTGAAAAACTTCTCCGTCTCGAAGCTCTAGAATCTGAACTATTCGAAAAACAACATACGCTTAGCAAAGCAAAGGTTATTTCAAGCCGCCGCGCACGCGTAAAAGTTGCTATCGGCTCTGTAGTCGACCTTATCGACCAACACGGCCAAATTATTCGCTACACACTTGTTGAAAGTATCGAAGCAAACCCAAGCGATGGTCGCATTTCCGCTGCCAGCCCACTTGGTAGTACGCTTCTTGGAAAAGCCGTTAAAGATATTGTTGAATGGGGGAATGGCATTCAAAAGAATACCTTCCAGCTTATAAAGATTACGTAGCATAGCCTACGTAAGCCGCTCCCGGGGCTCTACACAGACCCTTAGCTTGTGGCGCGACCGCATCGTAAAGATATCTCTTAAGAAGATCGTCCGCCACAACAGACCCCACTGTAACTCGAAGGAACTTTCCTCTTAATAAAGCCTGTTCGCATTGAGCAGGCTTTATTGCTGTCGTGCGGAGGGTAGTGGCGGAATTGCATAAGCGACACATTCTGCAGCCCGAGTTGAACCGAGCGTAGAGACCCCGGTAAAACTCGGCGCGAAGCCGTTCGCGTTACAAATTCGGTACTGCACTCCCTATGACATTCTAAAAACTGTTACAATAAAACTAATGCTTTATTACCAAAAATCTATCGAAGACACGCTCAAAGAACTGTCCTCATCTGCTGAGGGTATCACAAAACACGAGGCGCAGCAGCGACTCACCAAGTACGGCTTAAACGAAATTCAAGTGAAGGGCGAGCCGCTCTGGAAAAAACTTATTGAGCCGTTCGCCAATGTCTTTATGGCGGTGCTCTTCGTAGCCGTGGCTATTAGTATTTGGCACGAAGCGTACCTTGATGCGATTATTATTGGTGCGATTATGCTGACCAGCGGCATTATTTATTACGTTCAACGCTTTTCCACCGAACGAATCTTGCGTTCACTTTCTAAGAAAAGTGCTCAAGCAGTTGAGGTTATTCGTGGCGGTGAATCAATAGAAGTTGACACCTCTCAGCTCGTTCCAGGTGACATCGTACAGCTCGCCGAAGGCGATAAAGTTCCTGCTGACCTGCGTCTCATCATTGCAGATTCACTTCGAGCCGACGAAGCTATGCTTACAGGTGAGTCGGTACCGGTTAGCAAAGAAATCGACACCATAAAAGGCGAAAAAGAGGTCTACGAGCAAAAGAACCTCGTATTTTCGGGGTCCTTTATTGTCTCGGGAGCTGCCACTGGAGTAGTTGTCGCCACCGGAAACCAAACAGAGTTTGGCCGTATTGCCGCTCTTACCAGTAATGCGCCTAACCAGGGGAATAGCCCGGTCCAAAAGAAAATCGACAAGCTGATTAGTGTTATTATCGCGGTTATTTCCATTATTGCTATCGCGGCATTCGCTCTTGCGCTCGCACGCGGTATCGAGATAAGCGAAGCTTTGCGTCTCGTTATCGCTCTCTCTGTTTCGGCTGTTCCTGAAAGCCTCCCGATTGCCATATCAGTGGTACTTGTATTTGGTATGCGCCGCATGGCGGCCAAAAAGGCATTGGTACGCAGTATGAACGCCATCGAGACAATTGGCGTTATTACCACCATTGCCACCGACAAAACGGGTACTCTTACAAAAAATGAACTTTCAGTTCAAGAAACCTGGCAGCCAAGCTGGAGCGAGCACCACCTACCAACCATCGTCCATAAAACCATTAACGCACATGGCGAACGCTCAAAAGACCCTCTCGATACCGCCCTTATCGGATTCACCGCCGCTAAAGAGGCTATTAAACTTAAGGGTACTCCTGTTGCAAAACTTCCGTTCGACCAATCGCTTGCTATGAGCGGAAATGTCTGGCATCACCAGGGGAAGCACGAACTCGTCCTTAAGGGTGCGCCCGAAAAGATCATGATGCGTAGCAAAGTAACACGTGCTCAAATGACCGAGATCAACGAAGCGGTGACGCAACTCACAAGTCAAGGGTATCGTGTTATTGCCATCGCCACCGCACCACTTAAAAAGTCGCTAGAGAGCCTTCAAGAAATGCCTGCTACTACGAAGTTCGAATTTGCTGGACTCATTGCCGTTGCCGACACGCTACGCCCATCAGCTCGCCGAGCCATCGCTGCCGCACGTGGTGCGGGTGTTTCGGTGCGTATGATTACCGGTGACCACCTTGAAACGGCCTACAGTATTGGTCGTAAACTTGGTTTAGTTGATTCACGCGATCAAGTCTTCGATAGTCGCCTTATGGTTGATATGACCGACAAGCAGCTTGCCAAGGTCGCAAAAGATGCTCGAGTATTCTCGCGCGTAACGCCCGAGAATAAATTCCGCATCCTAAAAGTGCTTCGCCTCAAAGAAGTGACCGCCATGACTGGTGATGGCGTTAACGATGTACCAGCCCTGGCAAATGCCGACGTTGGAGTTGCTATGGGGAGTGGCTCGCAAATCGCCAAGGATGCAGGTGATATCATCCTCTTAAACGATGACTTTGCGGGCATTGTACGGGCTATGCGTGAAGGCCGTATTATCTTCTCAAATATTCGCCGCATGCTTACGTACCTTTTGGCAACCAACATCGGTGAGGTAATCGTAACGGTTGCCGCCCTGATTATGGGTATGCCGATGCCACTGGCGCCGATTCAGATCCTCTGGATTAATCTTGTGACCGATACCACTATGGTAATTCCGCTTGGCCTTGAGCCGGGTGAAAAAGACACCATGAAACGAAAGCCGATTCAGCCAACAGCACCAATTCTGAGCCGTTACATGATTACGCGTATTATCATCATGGCGGTTACCATGGCGACGCTCGCGCTTGTACTCTACAGCGTCTTCAGCGCACAGTACAGCACCGCATACGGTCAAACTATCGTCTTCATCGCCCTAGTTGCCGTTCAATGGGCTAACGCCTTTAATGCACGTAGTAGTTACGACTCGCTCTTCACCCGCATCAAGGTGTGGCACGGACCGTTCTGGGTTGGCCTTGCTATCGCCATGACCCTGCAAGCCATTGCGATCTTCGGCCCACTCAAAGAAGGCCTCCATGTAAATGATGTTGCAATCTCTGACATGTTCTTTGTTACCGTACTCGCGTTTGTTGTCGCTATCATTCCAGTAGAGATTCACAAATGGCTTGGCCGTATACGCCAAAAGCGAGAAGCGGACGCTCGGAAGTAACTAGGCCCGTGTGACCAAATAAAAAACACCCTCTGCGAAAAGGAGGGTGTTTTTTATTTTACTGCCGCTAAGACACTATACTTACGAGCGTCCAGTTTCCGCCATGATTGTCGCTGCGGAGTTGGAATTGCTGCTTGCCGTCGGTCATAGTGATGACTTCTGTCATACGACCACCAGCCTGGATTAGGCAGCGAAGCCCGGCGTCGAGAAACTCGTACATAGTACCACGGAACTCCATACGGCGAGGGTAAGCCGAGAGGTTCTTCTTAAAGCCCATTTGTGTGATTGCGACTTGTTCGTTAATATTTACACGATTCATATTTTTTCTCCTAAGATTTCATAAATTGTTTTATGATTTACGTTACCGTACGGGTTAACGCAAAAAGGCTGAACAAGAAATTCTGATCAGCAAACGGATTTAGGAGGAGTGATTTGGAGAGGGGAGTTTGGACCGTTTAGCCGGACGCCCTTTTTACCAAATATCACGTAGAATTGTGTCGATCATTCAGTGACGCTTAGCTTTTCCCATATAGTTCTCACTAAAGGGCTCGCAGGCCAGTGTGTATGAATATCGTTGGTGGCTTCTATTGGTGTGTTTCTTGCGAACGCGAGATACAGCACCGTTGAAATAAAGCCTGCAGGTGGAAATCCATTGCCCATCTTGGTTTCCAGGGTAGGGAAGTACCTACATGACTATATATAGTATACCTCGGGCATTAGGTAAGGCGTCAATAGCTATTATGGTTATTCTGTTTCGTATAGGAACTCTTCAGGGAAAAGTGGTGGATCGAACCGCTGCCGTGGACCGCGAACTGCCACTTGACCTACCGCGTAATACATTGCTCCACCATGAATATTAAGGTCACAGGTCTTTTCAACCGGACAACGACCACAAGTTCGTTGATATCGTCGTTGTTGGCCAGCATCAGTAGAGTCAACAACCTCTGGGATCACCTTTGTAAGACGCCCCTCACGGTTATCACGGCCATTCGGCTCAGTAACACGATTCCCCGGTGCTTGGCCGCACAAAGCCTCAGAAAGCAACCACACGGCATTGCAAAGATCGAGTGGATTAATACCACGGCGCTCGGCATAGTCATAATACACCCCACGAAGTGTTTCAAGTAGTGTCTCGCTATACACGTTGGCCGGATATTCGATGCCCGGAAAGCTCACTAGTCCGTTCGAAACACTTACGCGCATCACATGAAGATCAATAGGGATAGGGAAGTTAAATGTGTCGACCAGCTCTTCATTCATAAGGTAGTAAGCAATCATGCTCGTCATTTTTTCACGGAAGCCCATAAAGCCACCGCCCTTGGTATCGTTTTTGACTCGTTTAACCAATTCGTCATAAGGCTTTTCATGCTCATCAAGTCCAGTAAAAATGTTCCGTGGGTCACCCTCGTAGTGCTCGAGCATGCGCACTGCGTTTTCTTTCCATTGGCGTGCAACAGTCTTTTGGAAGCCAAGTTTATGCGCCGAGAGCTCCTGCTCTATCTCTTCTTGTGGAATGTCGAGAATCTTTGTGCAATCAAATAAATCGGGGCGAGCTTCGTAAATCTCCGCCATTTGCTGCACGGCAAAGGTCGATTTTGTACCACCACGCATGTAATAACAAACATTCCAAAAGAACATAGCATGATCAGTAGAGCCGCGCTCGAGACTTGGTGGCATATGGCGCTCGTCTTGAGGAACACGGACGCGATCAAGATGATACGGATAGCGATCGTTTTCGTACGCAAACATGAGCGTATCAAGTACGGTATCGACTTGCTCGTAATTTACAATAATCGTTTCAGTATCGGGTCGCTGCGGCAGACGCTCGGGTGTAAAATCCATCCTCTCTTTATACCTTTTACCCCTATGAGTGTAAAGCTTAAACGCAATGGAGAAATAAGTGAGAGGGTGTTGAAAAAAGAGCTAATTTGTGGTATAATGTAGTACGCATGTGGGCCCAATTATTTTTGGGCCGCGTGCCCTTAACAATTTGGCCTATACGCAACACGCAATACGACAATTTAATACCACATGTCCCATACCTGAAAGGTACCTCATGGACGTCAACACCAGTCGGCGCGAACTGCGTCGACTCCGGAAGGAACGCGCGAAGCTGCGCAGCAGACGAGTGCTCGTTGCATTCGTCACCGCCGGTCTATTCGGCAGCCTTGCTATCGGGAGTCCCTCGGTAGCCATGGCCGCCGAGGACCTCCTCGAAGGCGACACAGGTGCGCAAACGCTGGTGTCAACCGCTCCGGAGCAGGGAGATTCCGCGCCGGAGCAGCAAATCAGCGAACCGCCCGTCGCACCACCCGCAGTCGACGCTCCCGTACCCGACGCACCCGCGTCGAACGAGAGCACACCTTCGCAGGACGCCCCGGCAACCGACCCGCCCGCAGCGAACCCAACTCCACCCGAACCGGTGCAGTCAGAAGTCGCTCCGCAGCAGTCGACCGTCGTGGTGCCTCCCACCGAAGTATCCTCTGCCGGCAAGGGTGGCGGCGATCCCGGACCGAAGAAGGTCTTCGTCTGTAAGTACGTCGGCACCCCCGGTGCTGACGAACGTCTGCAGACGGGGAACAACCCGATCTCGGTTTCGGTCAACACGCTGAAGGGATTCCCCGGGACGTTCCCGTGGGCCTTCCCTGACGCGCACGGCCGCTCTATCGCAATCGCCTACGACGTCGGACAGCCGGAACCCAGCGTTTCGGAATGCCCGCAGCCGGAAGGCCCGGAAGAGCCGCCGTTCGACTGGAACTGGCAGTACGATGCACCCACGTGCACCGGACTGACGGTCGTCTACCCGAACAACATCCCCGCGGGTTCCAACAACAAGGATGTCAACATCCGCGTCAAGGACCTCGTCTCCGGCGATGTGCGTACCTTCAACTTCCACGACTCCAACTTCATCACCAGCGGGAAGACGGTGACCTACAAGGTAACCGAACACCCCAACTGGCCAGGTTGGACGTACTACGAAGTTCAGTGGACACAGGTGCATGGCACCAACTACCACTGGGAGGGAAGTGTGGTTTGCGGCACCCCGCCGCCGGCTGAATGTGTTCAGTCGCCGACCTGGTCCTACACCTTCGACGGTGTCGGCTCAGGGACTATCACGGTGAAGTCCAAGGGAGCCGAGCAGGGCGACACGCTCTGTGACGCACTCGCGGTCCGCGCCACCACCTTCAAGTACGACCTGCCGGCGTCCGGGAACCCCTCGTGGCCTCAGACTCTGGTGGGATACAACGATCTGCTGGTCGACACCATCGGAACGTTCTCGTACGCCGCACCCGCACTCGACGTCTGCCGTCAACATGACATCTACGCCGAGTTTGTGAAGAAGGGCGGGTTTGACGCGCTCGGTGTGCCGGAGAAGCTCAACGGGCCCAACAACCCGTACGAGCCGAAGTTCCTGCACCAGACGCTGTCGAACAAGGGGCCGAACCCGACCTACAGCACGACGACAAGCGACGGCTGCAACACGCCGCCCGCACCGCCCGAGCCGAAGGTCAAGTTCAGCAACTGGCAGGACTCTGACTGGGTTTGTGGTGACACCGAGGTGACGCAGACGCGCACCAAGACCACCACGCCCTACAAGATGGTGCTTCAGAACGGCAAGTGGGTCAGCGTCGAAGACACCGCCAACATCAAGGTGGAGTCCGAAACCCAGACCCGTGCACTGACGGAGCAGGAGATCGAGAGCTGCAAGCCCACGATCCCCGAACCCAAGGTGACCTACACACAGTGGACCGACGAGGAGTGGATCTGTGGCGACGAGACCGTCACCCAGACCCGGACCAAGACGACCACGCCGTGGGTACCGGTTCTGGTGAGCGGCTCAACCTGGGAACTCCGACCCGACACGGCCAACGCGGTCGTGACGACGGAGACCCAGACCCGTGCACTGACGGAGCAGGAGATCGAGAGCTGCAAGCCCACGATCCCCGAACCCAAGGTGACCTACACCAACTGGGAAGACCAGAAGTGGGAGTGTGGCGCAACCGAGGTGACGCAGACGCGCACCAAGACCGTCAGCCCCTACAAGGTGGTGTTCGTGAACGGGTCGACCTGGAAGGTTGTCGAGGACACGGAGAACGTCTCGACCATGGTCGAGACGCAGACCCGGGTTCTCTCGGATGACGAGGTGGAGAGCTGCATGCCCGACACCCCCGAGCCCAAGGTGACCTACACCAACTGGCAGGATGAGGAATGGGTGTGTGGCGATGAGTCCGTCACCCAGACTCGCACTATGACGACAACGCCCTACAAGGTAGTGCTCGTCGAGGGTTCGACCTGGAAGGTTGTCGAGGACACGGAGAACATTTCGACCACGGTCGAGACGCAGACTCGTGCCTTGACCAGCGAGGAGATCGAGAGCTGCAAGCCCACGATCCCCGAGCCGAAGGTCGAGTACGGTGCCTGGCAGGACCAGAAGTGGGTGTGTGGTGACACCGAAGTGACGCAGACGCGCACCAAGACCACCACCTCCTGGATTCCGGTTCTGGTGAGCGGCTCAACCTGGGAACTCCGACCCGACACGGCCAACGCGGTCGTGACGACGGAGACCCAGACCCGTGCACTGACAGGCAGCGAGAAGGCAACCTGCCCGACCGGCAAGGAGAAGCCCAAGCCTCCGGCAAAGCCCACAACCGGGAACATCGTTCCCGGCGGGAAGACCGACGGCTTCGGGCTCACCGAGTCGAGTGCGAACAATGCTGCGCTGACCGGCTTCAGTGTCGGCAGCGTACTGTTGCTGGCGCTGAGTGGCGCCCTGCTGGCGCTTCGGCGTCGTCGTTCGCTCGAGCAGGAATAGGCCAGCTCCACACTCGCTTCATGCGAGATAAGGCACCCTAGCAGTCCATAGTGACGGTGGGTGTAGCGGGCGCTTTCGATGTGGCATCAGCCATGTCGTAATCGCCCTTTTTCAGTTTTTTTAGTTAATTATATATAATATTTAAAAAAACTTATTAAAA
>JBOHNV010000018.1:0-21889 GCA_050730895.1 Candidatus Microsaccharimonas sp. | reverse complement strand
GTTGCAATGAGCGCACTGCTTAATACAGCATTCTTTCTCTATAGCTGGCTACTGCTTTCGGCATACCTATTAGTGCTTATTTGGCTCGCTAGTCCAGCTCGATTAGGGTACGATGTTCGATTGGGGCGTGTGGCGGTATACCGAAAACTGCAGCTTTCGTTTGCGGTGCCGTCGGCACTGTTTCTTGTGCCTGTCGCGAGCTGTATAGGGGGAATCTTTCAGCTTTCCACAAGAAAATGACCTGTATGTGAAAAATTTCATATACGACCCCAATAGATAGATATATGCTCAAAAGTAGGTCGCGAGGATAGATTTACAAATCGGAGAATGTAAGAGGGCTGTGGAGGCTCATCGTACAACCAAGAGGAGATACCCTTTCGAGGGCTTGGATGGATACATACTTCATGCGTAATCTTGTCAGTCCGCAACGCGTGGTACTGACACAACCTAGGTGACGATAAGTAACCAAAGGAGGGGTGTATGCAAAAGATTGATATTAAAAAGGCAGCCGGCATTGGCGTATTGTCGCTAGGGCTAGTGGTAGGTCTTGCTGGGTTCGCGGGGGCATCCTCTGGTACCATAGGTACAACGGGTCCAGACTCAAACAATGAAGTGACGCATGATTCGGATGTCGACATGGACTTCGAAAACCGTAACGATTTGAATCTTGATAACAATAGTGATCAATGGGCATCAAGCGGTGAAGTAGACGTCGAGGGTAACACTACTGGCGGTGACGCCGAAACGGGTAGTGCCTCAAACGAAAACTCCGTGAGTGCAACGGTTGAATTTGACAACTCACAAGCTGCATCTTCATTTGACGGAGCTATGGGCGGTAGCGGTTCTAATAGCGGAACCATTAACAATACCGGTCCTGACTCAAACAATGAAGTAAGGTTTGAGAATCGTGTTGATGTAGACGTCGATAACAACAACGACGTTCGTATCGACAACGATGTTGACCAATCTTCTCGTTCAGGTGATGCTGAAGTTCGTCACAATACCACTGGTGGCAGTGCTACAAGCGGTAACGTTTCAAACACAAGCTCATCGAGCTTTACAGTTCGTATTACTAACTAGGTAGTACGAGAGCAGGCGCAATTGGGGCGGTGGACGACACGCCGCCCCACCAAAAAACTTATGCGAGGGGAGGATTGTATGCGTCGAGCGTTGATTGCAATGCGAAAAGGTGTGATTATGGTGACTGCACTTGTTCTTGTGGCTGGCTATCCATTAACAACAGTGATGGCCGACGCACAAGAGCCAGTACCGCCGGCACCTGAAACGACACAAACAACCGCTCCAGAGGGCGCGCCTGCGCCTACTTCGGAGACGCCACCGGCTGAAGAAGAAAAGCCAAAACTTACCTATACGTATGATGCGGAGCATGAAAAGTGGAATAGCGAAAAATGGCAGTTTAATCCGCAAACCGGAAAATATGAGCCAACGCCAACACCTATTATTATTGAACCTAATCCAGTCACCGACGATTCGGAATCATCGCTGGATGCGGATATAGATACCGATGTAACACTCGATACTTCGGTAAATTCAAACGCAACGTCTGGCGATGCCAATGTATCGAGTAATACAACTGGTGGCAACGCAACGTCGGGTGATGCCAATGTATCGGCGACCGTTATGAACATCGTGAATTCCTCAATCGCAACCAGTGGCAATCAGAAGATCACGACATTTACACAAGATATTATGGGCGATGTAAAGGGTGACATTATGCTGTACCCGTTACTGCTAAAGGCGATGCTTGAAGCGGGGGCGAATAAAGATAATTCAACACAAAGTACGCCAGATTCGACAACTATTAATGCCGAAACAGATGTAGATGTAAACAATGACCTTAACCTTATCGCAAAGAGTGGCGATGCAACAGTCGATAGTAACACCACTGGTGGAAACGCGACTTCAGGTTCGGCCACGGCGATGGCGAACGTGGTGAATATTCTTAATTCGATGATAGCGGCGCAACAGTCATTTATTGGAGAGATTAATATTTACGGAAGCCTTGAAGGCGACATTCTTATCGCGCCTGACTTTATTCCGCAGCTACTCGCCAATAACGGTGGTGTCGGTGATGAGTCTGATTTGAAACTTTCCACACAAGATACAACGGACATTGTAAATAACATCTCAGCTGTCGCTGGTAGTGGTGCGGCGAGTGTATTTGGAAATACCGAAGCTGGCAACGCAACCTCAGGAGATGCCGACTCGAATGTCGTTATCTTTAATGTAACGGGCCACGAGATTGTTGCCGAGAATAGCATGTTGGTATTCGTAAATGTAATGGGTAAATGGGCCGGTATGATTATGGACGCTCCGGGTGCAACGGCGGCAATGATTGGAAGTGGTGTAACAACAAACCAAAAGTACACACCAGACCTCACGATTAATTCGACCTCGAATCACGGTATTACGAATACTATTGCCGTGAGTGCTGAGTCGGGTGATGCGGTGGTTTCCAATAATACAACGGGTGGCAACGCGGTGAGTGGACAAGCCAAAGCAATGGCAAACGTGGCAAATATCTCGGGGAGTAATATAAATCTTTCTGGATGGTTTGTGACGTGGTTCATTAACATCACCGACAACTGGTATGGTGACCTAGGAAATAACACGGCCTATGGAAATGCAGTTGATGTACCGGCGCCAACTGGCCCAATACAGTTTATTCCAGCCAAGGAGCAACCAGCGAATACTCCGCAGCCTGCTCCGCAATTTAGAGTTATTGACAGTAGACTTATTCGTAACGCTGAATCGATCATCGACGCCAATACAACAGTAAAGGCTGTGTTGGCAGATTCCACAGTCACAAAGGCAGCAGCTGTGACGAATAGCAATGCACCGTTCGACGATATTGTTGAGGAATCAAGCGATTATCGAATTTGGATTGTTGCTGGATCGATCTTTGTAGTAGGCGCATCAGTACTGGGTATTCGTAGAATTCTCCAGTCATAACACTGCTCATCGATGGGTAGTTGAAGACAGTTGCAGTTTGCGTAAATAGGCGTAAGCTAAGAATAGGAATGCCTCAGGTAGGTCTTCCGGATTAGAGGTGTATTGCAGTAACTGCGTTCGACCGCTTTCTGTCTTACTACCCCTCGCTCGTTTTTGAGAAAGGCCAAACGGTCTTACTTAAGGACGAAATACCGAAGGGTACTTATATTATTGAATCCGGAATTATCAAGACCTACTCTATCACACCAAGTGGTGAGGAGCATATTATCTCGATGGACAGCAAGGGTGAGGATATACCAATTGGGTATACTGCCGGACTCATTGATGCGTGTCAGTATTTTTATGAAGCCTATACACGGTGTGTGGTTCGCGTTGTGCCAAGTGAGGATTACATTAGTCATTTGATGACCAATACCGACAGCTTGCTGCGCCGTCACGTGAGAATTACTAAGCTATTATTAGATACACTTCGCCATATTGAGGCGTTAGAGCAGCCCAAAGCGTTTGATAAAGTTGCACTTACATTACTGTACTTGGCAGATACGGTGGGTTCGACGTTTCCTAATAAAAAAATTCGGAAATTGTCGATTACTCAGCAGGAAATTGCAAACTCACTGGGGTTAACCCGTGAAACCGCCGGCCAAGTGCTTAAGAAGCTCGAATTAAAGAAATTACTTACAAAGTCACGTAATACGTACGTGCTCTATATTGAGAAGCTCAAAAAACACATGGATAAGCAAGAGTAAGCAGTCCGCAAAGGCGGAGCTCATTGAATGCAGAATAGCCCTTATGCTATGATTAAATAAATACGAATACGTAGAGAATTGGAGAATTAGGTGAATAGGGATCCACAGCGCACGCCGCAGCCGGCCGATCGTCGAGTTATTAATAGGTCTGGTTCGGCATACCAGCGCTCTGAAGAACCCCGTGCAACGGGCGAGGTAGCTTCAGAATCATCGGCTCCAGTATCTCGTACTACTGGTGGCTATTCACAAGCTCCACAGAAAAAATCTGCAAAGGGCCTTATCTGGACACTTGCGGCGATTGTTCTTGTCGTGGCACTTGCCGTGGCAGCCTGGATGTTCTTTTCAAATAACCGCAGCGGTGCAACGGGCATTGACACCTCGCGTTATCAGGCTGTTTTCTTGGCGAATGGTCAAATTTACTTTGGCAAGTTGAAAGACTTTAGCGACGAATCTTTCCAGCTTACCGAGATCTACTACCCTCAAGCACAAAATAGCGACACCGAAGAGGAGGGAGCGACTGCGCAAACAAACATCCAGCTTATCCCTCTTGGCGGAGAAGTGCACGGCCCTGAAAATAAGATGTTTATTACCAAGAGCCAGATTCTTTACTACGAAAACCTCAAGGCTGACAGCCAGGTTACTAAGCATATCGAACAAAACCAGCAGCGCTAAGCTTATCCGACTAGCGTAAATTCTCTATATACTGCGTCCACGCATCGTCTGGAATTGTTTGTTCTGAAACAATTAATACCAATAGTGAATTCCGGGTAAAAATAATAGATTGCTGCCCTTTTGTGTTGATACCAATAAACACCTTGGTGTTACCGACATCAAGCGTGCGGTTAGCGTTATAGCCTTTTGCAAGCTCAGCAATACTCGTGCTGGTGTTTTTCTGCAGGCTTTCGGGAAGCTCTTGTTGGCTGACGCGGATCGTCGTAGTGTTAATTGTATCGAGAAATACGAAGTAAACCTCGCCACCCGGAGAGGTCTGCTTGTTCCATCCGCCAAGATCATCAATAGAGGTGGCGGCGGGAAGAAGTGCTCTAAATTCTGGCGAAGTGCCATCTTTGGCGGTTTGATTTACCTGGGCATTTGAATCAAGAATTATACGGCTTACTCCAGCGCCGGCGACAACAATACCAGCAACAACCAGTAAAGCGGCGATGATGAGCGTTCGTTTATTGAGTTGCTGAAGTCGTTTCATATGTATCTTTCTTAGTTATCACTAAAGGCAAACCCGAGAGTGCTGACATAGGCATTTGCGTCATTTGAGGCTGTAAGGTTGATCTTGAAGACAATACTTTCACCTGCGGCGAGATTACAGTTTGCAGGGTCGGCGTTGCCGCTCGCAGCTGTTTTTTGCCAGGTAGTTTGCGCACCGGTTGAAACGTCCTGTTCGGCCCCACAGGCGATGAGTCCACCAGCGGTGTTTCGGTACACTTGGTAGCTTACGGCTGCATCTGCGCTATCGGTACGGCCGAGCAGTGAGGTTGAGCCTTCGACGAATGAGGTGAAGTTTTCAGGTAGTTGGTAGGTGACGTAAATGCTCTTAGTTTGGGCGGTTGTTTCGGTAGAGGTCCAGTTGTAGAAGTTGTAGGTTTCGTTCGTGCCACAAATGGTTGGCTGCGTCGCACTTCCGTCGTTAATGTTCAGTGTGTCAGAACAGATATCGGTAGTAAGGTCACCAGTACCGCTGCCGTTTGTGACGGCGTTGGTGTATTCAGGGCTTAGGGTGATGAAGTTGTCTGGGCTCGTACTACACGCACCCCATCCGTCTGCTTCGTAACATTGGATCTTTCCGAGTGTCGTGTCGTAGTACATGCTTCCAAGGATTGCTTCGCCAGTTGCTGTTGGGGTAGTGTTGGATTTGTCGACCGTAAGGAGCGTCGGTTCGCTGCCTGCAGCGCCGTCGCCAACACGAACGTTTGATCCGTTCAGCTGTAGGGTTTGCCCGCTTGCTGCCGAGACGTTAGCAGTACTAGCACCAGTGAAGTTGAGGCCAGTGTTGTTAAGGACACTCACCCCGTTAATGGCGAGGTCTCCAGAGAGGTTTGCTGAGCCCGTGACATCGAGCGCGTAACCGCTTGAGGCGTCGTTACCAATACCAACGTTTGCCGCATTGCCATTTTTATTTACCGTCAGGAGATCGAGGCCACCACCCTGAAGGGCGAGCTTGTTTGAAGTTGAGGTGAGGCGACCAGTAGTGGTGCTACCGCCCCAGCTAAGCCCTAAGACCTGATTCTCATCTGGTGATAGCACACCAATGGTTGCCTGATGGTCGGTGGTGCGGGCGTCTGCAACGAGCATACCGCGAGCGGTAGGAGAGGAATTCGCAGGAAGCCCAAAGGCGAAGATCGAGCTGTAGTCACCCACCCTATAGTTTGGGATATTAATTGCGGTAGACATGTTGTAGCCGCCAGGGGTGGTGTAGGTAAGGCCAGTGCCACCCTGAATTGAAATACCTTGATTGAATACCGCCCCACCGTTCACCGTAAGGAGCGAGTCGTATCGAGTTAAAATGTTACCCGACCCATGAACTGAAAGTACCGCGTTGCCGGCATCATCGTTTACTGCGAAGCGGCCATCTTCATCCCTTAGGTTTATGTCTATATTTCCGCCGGCGCCCACAAGGAGAGAATTATACCCGTAGCCTCTTATTCCAACGCCAAAGCCGCCTTCGCTTACGACGCTCACGCCTAGGTCGCCACCCTGTAGTAGGGTTTGGCTTCCAGTTGCGAGAGAGCCAACGGTCACGTTTTTAGCGCCCGTTGCCGAGCTACCAATAACAATCGTTTGTGCGGTGCTACTTGTGCCGATACTTAAGGACGTTGCATTCGCCGTACCAATACTGAGTGATCCAGCTGCGGTGCTGTCGAAGAGTGGAGCAATAACGCTGCTGTTACCCTGAAGTGTTGTGGCGATACCTGTTCCCGAGATATTGAAATTACCAGTTTGCTGCTCGGTGCTGTTTTGCACAAAGTCGTCGGCAGATTTACCTTCAAGCCGTGCTGAGTTCAGTGCATAAGGCGTTGCAGTAAGGCGCTTCATTGGAAGCATTTCACCGTCGGCCATACACGGCGCGGTGCCAAAAGTAGTACATGGCCCCGATGAGCCTGCAATATTCATGGAGAGCCATAGGGTGCTCTGATCCCAGTCTACTTGTGTGCCGAAAGGATTCTTTGAGCCAAGGTCAACCGCGAGATAACCGTTTTTTACGTAGATACCTTGCTGGGACCCGTTGTTGGTATAGGTTTCGGTCCACTTAAGGGTGCTGTCGGGGTTGCCCGCTTCGGTGCCAGTGCCGTCCTGATAAATTTTAAACTGTACGTTGTAATACCCCTCTGGTACGGGGCTTCCGTTTTTGTCGAGAATCCGACCTTGGAAACTAATGGTTTGGTTTACACCTGGAGCTGCATAGGTTGAGATAACGTTAAAGAATAACGTTGTAATTAACGCAGCACATAGCGTAAGTAAACTCGCGATTCGCAAGAAACGACGCTGACTAAAAATAGTGGGGAGGTGACACCACACGTTCATATATTTGAAATTTTGTCTTTATTTTCTCTGTTATTTTGAAAAAATATTTATTTCACTTGTGACGTGTGGTGGTTCATCAAAGCTTAGGGTCACTATAGCATAAGCAGCTCGAAAATGACAACAAATTTTGCATACTGATTATGGTATAATCACAGATAAGCGCAAAAGTGAGGCGTAGGGAGACTAAACAAACATGAAAGTAATGCGACGCATCGCAGGTGTATCGGTTCTTGTTGCTATGGCGGTGGCCATTGCATATCCGTTAGCTGTGGCTGCGCAAGCGACGTATGGGGGCGGAAGTGTTCAGGCGTATGCTGCCGATGCGCCACTGGGTAACGGTACGGTTGTCGTACTTACGGGTAAAGATGCCAACCGCGTAACGGTTGCCACTCAAAAAGAAGCCCAGAACATGTTTGGCGTTGTGGTTGACCCAAGCCGCCTTCCTCTTACCGTAACAGGCGGCGAGTCTGAAAACGAAACCTTTGTAGCCGCCTCTGGTACGTACGATGTGCTGGTGAGTAACCAAGCAGGCGATGTTGCCTCGGGTGATTATCTTACGTTGTCATCGATCGATGGCGTACTTATGAAAGCCGGCGACGAAGAAGTCACCGTGTTTGGTCGCGCAAACGGCGTATTTAACAAAAATAGCGTTATACTCGGGAACCCATCACTAAAAACCTCTGATGGCAGTAATAAAACTGTTAGCCTCGGATCGGTACCGGTGACAATTGATATTAAGAACAACCCAAACCATAAAAGCACCGACTCTAACTTGCCCGAATTCTTGAAGCGAGTAGGCCAGGCGATTGCCGAGAAAGAGGTCAGCCCGGTCCGTATTTACTTGAGCGTTGGTATTACAGTGGTGACGCTTATTGCAGCTATTGCCGTACTGTACGCGGGGATCCGTAGTGGCGTCATCTCTATTGGTCGTAACCCTATGTCTAAAAAATCTATCTTCAAGGCCCTTATACAAGTAATATTAACCAGCTTACTCATTCTCATAGTAGGGTTGTTTGCGGTATACTTACTACTAAGGCTTTAGGCATGAATATAGGTGGGAATTAACATGGGATTATTTCAAAATAAACAGGATCCAAAGAAGCAGGCAACTGACCAGCTTCTTGCTGAAGAGGGTCACTTTTTTGACGAGTACTTCCGCGAAGAACTTCGTAATCACGGTCGTTGGTATTTTGAGAAAGTCATCAACGAAAACGGTGAGCTTTTTAAACGCGACCTTCAAGAAACCATTGCTCAGGTTAACGTAGAGCTTAAAGAGCATGTCACAAAGCAACTCGACTCTGCTATCCAACAAGTGAACGAAGAGCTTAAAGAGCACGCTACGAAACAGCTCGAGAATCAATTCGCCGAGCACAGTAGGTCGCTACAAGAGGCCCAAGAGGCGGCCTTAAAAACTATGACCGACAGCGCGGTTGCCCTAAAAGACCAGCACGAAAAGTTGCGCACTACTCTTGAGAAGAACGTTAACGATCAGCAAAGCCTGTTGCATGCATCGTTCGACGAAAATAAGCAACAAATTACAGCCATGAAAGACTCCCAAGAGGCAGCGCTTAAGTGGCTTAACCAAAGTGCACAGTCTATGCACGACCAATACCAGCAAATGAGCACTACGCTTCAAAAGACGATTGCCGACCAACAAGAAATGATGCTGGGTAATTTCCAAAGTAATATGGCACAAATTGTCGAGCACTATTTATTGGGCGCATTGGGTGATCAGTTTGATATGAAGGCGCAGTTGCCATCAATCCTTCAGCAACTCGAGGAAAACAAAAAAGCAATTGTGGACGATATGAAATTATGAGCAAAAGGTCTGAACTAAAAACGCAGAGCGAATTCTTATTGCCAGCAAGCGTTATTGATAAGCAAGACGCCGCTCGACTCGTTGAAGAGATGGAACGGGTTGATAGTGTTATGACCTCTGACAAAGTTCGTGCGCGTTTTCGAAAAAACGTAGCTGAAACACCGGCGCTTTCAGAGCACCTTACTGCCTTTCTCGAAATGAACCACCTTGCTATTACTGAAAGCAAGGTGCGCACCCAACTCGTAAAGCAGCTTCGTACCATGAAAGACACACTACCGGTGGTGCATATGACCTTTGCCACCGAAGCCGACCCAGAAAGTTTGCAGCACATTGTGGCGTGGCTTCGTGAAACGGTTCATCCGCAGGCAGTTGTTTCTGTAGGCTTGCAGCCTTCGTTGGTTGCCGGTGTGTATTTGCGTACGGCAAACCACGTGTTTGACCTGAGTATCCGCGGCAAGCTCAAGGCCCAGCGTGGGGCACTCGAAAAAGAACTAGGAGCAGTACGTGGCTGACGGTAAGATCTTTGAAAAACTTATAAAAGACGACAATCCAGTCGGCGAGATTATTGGTATCGACGCATTCATGGTGAGTATTAAAGGGCTACAACCAACCAACGTACATGCAACAGTGCGCTTTGAAGACGATACGCGCGGGTATGTGCACCAGGTACTTGAAGACCACGTGGTAGTAATGAAGCTCGACCCATCGCCGCTGCGCATTGGTATGGTGTGTGTCATTGAATCACGCGATATCATGGTGCCGGTAGGTAAGAACTTTATTGGTCGTGTCGTTAATGTATTCGGTGAGCCGATCGATGGAAAGGGTGAGATTGTCCCCGACCAAGAATGGGATGTATTCCACCCGGCACCAATGCTTTACGAACGTGAGCTCCTCGACACTCCTGTTGAAACGGGTGTAACGATTCTTGACCTTGAATACTCACTTGCTCGTGGCCAACGTATGGCCATGTTGGGAGATAGTAAGGTGGGGAAGACGTCACTGGCAGCTTCAGTGGCAATTAACCAGAAAAACACCGACATTACCGTTATTTACGTACTTATTGCAAAGCGTCAGCATGACGTTGCCGAACTCGTGAGTAGCCTCGAGAAAAACGACGCGCTTAAAAAAGCAGTCGTAGTGGTTAGTAACTCGTTTGAATCGTTGATTCTTACGTACTTGGCGCCGTACGTTGGGGCAGCTCACGGCGAATATTTCTGGCATAAATGCAACATGGATACCCTGGTGATTTACGACGACCTTACTGCGCACGCCCAGGCCTACCGTGAAATTTCACTGATCGCCGGTGTGAGCCCTGGTCGTGACTCATACCCGGGTGACATGTTCTTTACGCACTCGAGCTTGTTGGAGCGCGGTGGAAAAACAGAGGCAAACCATGCCAGCCAAACATTGATTCCAATTGTGTATGCACCGGGTGGCGATATTACTGCATACCTGCCAACGAACATCATGTCGATTACCGATGGTCAATGGATTTTGGACAGCAAGATCTTTAAAGACACGATGCGCCCAGCAGCTAGTACGGCTCTTTCGGTGACGCGTGTTGGTGGTGTTGGTGCGAATGGCCGTCAAAAGGCGCTTGCCGATAAGCTCAACTTAACACTTGCTGGTTACCGTACCGCTGAAGAATATGCCCACTTTGGTACTGAGCTGAGCCCACAGGCACAAGCCGATTACGATAAAGGTAAGGTGCTCTTTAAGCTCATGAACCAAGAGGTTGGTGAAACGTATAGCTTTGCCGAACAGCAATTCTTAATGAGCATTGTGCTCGGAAGTACACCCGAAGAAATTATTAACGTTCCACTCTTGAAAGAGAAAGTTCGTGAATATGCCGCCAAGCTTGAAGAAGATAAAGATATGAAGGGTAATTACGATGAGCTCGAAGCTGCGTTAAAAGCCGAAGTCATGACGATCGACGAAGTGAAGAAGGCGGCACTAGA
This sequence comes from Candidatus Microsaccharimonas sp., assembly GCA_050730895.1. Taxonomy (GTDB): domain Bacteria; phylum Patescibacteriota; class Saccharimonadia; order Saccharimonadales; family Saccharimonadaceae; genus Microsaccharimonas. The sequence continues at coordinate 10,856 of JBOHNV010000018.1, read as the reverse complement.
AAAAGCGGCCAAGCAAGAAGCCGAAAAGAAGCGCCAAGCCGATGAAGTGGCAGCCGAAGCTGCTGCACGAGCCCCGGCTCCAGCAGTCCCAGCAAAAGAAGACGCCCCGGCCGAGTCGGCTGAGCCTGTCGATGCAAAAAAAGAGGATGAAAAGTAATGCGACGCCCGCTGCAAATTAAGGCCGAAGAAGCGTCTGTACGATCTGTTGTAAGCCTCACATCGGCTCTTGAAACACTTAGTAGCATGCAGATTGCGAAAACAAAGAATAAAGTACTCATTAGTAACCAATTCTTTGATGAAGTGTGGAATATCTACAGGCAAATTCGTGTTGATGTAATGTTTAACTATGGACGCGTACAAAACGAGACGCCGATCAACAAAGAGCTCTTGATTCTTATTACTGCCAAAAGTGGGCTCACGGGCGACATCGACAATCGACTTATTCGAAAAGTTGCCGATCACTACAACGAAGCAAAAAACGATATATTGGTAATTGGGTATCACGGTGCGCTTAAGCTCAAGCAAGCACATATCGACCACACCTATTATTTTGATCTTCCCGATCAAGACTATATTAATGTCGACCCACTCATGGAGATTATGAAAAAATATGCAAAAAACCGTATTTTTTACCAAAGTTACGTATCGCTTTCGCAGCAAGATATTAAAGACGTTGACCTCAGCGAAGTTATTTCAACCCGAGGCCGTGTGGCCGATATGGCAACCGTGAGCGATGAGCTTGTTACCGAAAAGACCTACATTTTTGAACCAGGTTCGTATGCTGTTGCGGCCTACCTAGAAAATTCGATTCTTCGCTTAACAATATCGCAATTTATTTTTGATAGTCGCTTAGCACAAGTTGCCAGTCGCTTTAAGGCGATGTCGGCGGCAAAAGAACGTTCAATTGAAAACGCCAGTGAATTACGGCTCGAATATAACCGCGCAAAACGAAACTTGGTCGACACGCGCTTGAAAGAATCATTAGCTGGCTTGAAGAAAATACGTGCAGGAGGAGTGCAATAATGGGTGAGCATACACAATCGGTCTACAAAAAGGGTGTGGTTCGCACTTTAAAGGGGCTGGTCATTAAAGTTCAGTTTGACGAAGACATGCCAGAGCTGAACGAAATGCTCTATGTTGATAACGAACAAAAATCACCACTGCTCGTAAATAGCCTTACTGGCGGTGACTCGGCACTTTGTTTGAACATTGGTGGTGAATATAGCATTCAAAAGGGCGATACGGTAACGCGAAGTGGTCGTAGCCTCGAAATTCCTGTTGGTGAAGAAATGATTGGCCGTGTATGGGACACCATGGGCCGCCCAATCGACGGTAAGCCCCAGCTCGACCAAGCAGTGCTCGACAAGATGATTAAGCGCCCTATCTTTGCACCTGCCTTTCAAGAAACAAGTCTCGAAAATCGCCCCGACGAAGTACTCGAAACGGGCCTTAAGGTGCTCGACTTTTTTACACCATTCGTAAAGGGTCGTAAGATCGGTATCGTTGGTGGTGCTGGTGTGGGTAAGACGGTCCTTACTATGGAAATTATTAACAACGTGGCCGAAGGGTCGGGTGCAATTAGTATGTTCGCTGGTATTGGTGAGCGTATTCGTGAGGGTCACGAACTTTATAAAACGCTTGCCGACAACGACCTACTGAAGACAACAGCGATGTTCTTTGGGCAAATGAATGAAAATCCAGTGCAGCGTAGTTTAATTGGCCTTGCCGCCATTACCTTGGCCGAGTACTTCCGTGACGACATGAAAAAAGACGTGCTGCTCTTTGCCGACAACATGTATCGTTACATTCAGGCAAAAAACGAGGTTTCAACGATCATTGACCAAACACCTGCAGAAGGTGGCTATCAGCCAACAGTGTTTAGCGACGTAAAAACATTCCAAGACCGCCTGGCAACAAACGCCAATGGTTCTATTACGGCTCTACAAACTATTTACGTACCAGCCGACGACCTCTCTGACCCAGCCGTGCAGATGATTCAGCACGAGCTCGACAGCACCATTGTGCTTGACCGTGCCGTAGCTGCACAGGGTATTCGCCCAGCCGTAAATATCTTGGCATCGAAGTCGAGCCTACTCACTCCAGAGATTGTTGGGGAGCGTCACTATGCACTTGCCACACGCGCCACGGCTATTTTACAGAAGTATGAATCACTAAAGGGGATTATTGCCATCATTGGTGAATCTGAACTTTCAGTTGAAGACCGCGAAGATTACTACAAGGCGAAAGCGCTGATCGAGTTCTTCAAGCAGCGCTTTAATGTGATGGAAAAAGTGACCGGTGTTGCGGGTGAGCACATGACCCGTGAGCAAACACTCGACGGCGTTGAAGAGATTATTGGTAAGCACGAAGCTGAAGTCCGCGAGGAAGTATAATGGCCGATGCGACTCCCGCAAACGGAAAACCGACGATTGCCGTAAAGGTCTATGCGCCGTTTAAAATGTACTACGAGGGCGATGCCTTTAGTGTGAGCGCCGTAAATGACACGGGTCCGTTTGATATTTTGCCGCGTCACCACAACTTTTTGTGTATGTTGGTGCCGTGTATTCTAAAGATCCAAACCGCCAAAGGAACGACCGAGACAGTAAAGGTACACCGTGCGTTGATGCACGTAAAAGCCGATAGCGTTGTTGTCTTTATGGACGTTTAATACGTTACAAAGTAATCAATTTCAAACGCCTGGTTGGCAGGTGGAGCAGTAGCCGAGCAAATACTGAAGTTATTAGCATTGCGTTCTACGTAGAACTGAAGCTGGCCGCCAGCTGAACCGATAGGCGTAACGACAACGCGTGGAGTGCTTGGAAAGGCTTGGCGGAAGTTGACGCGAATGAAGCAGCCGCTCGTTGGGTTGTTGCCGCTGTTTACGTTTACCGTACCGGCGGTGTCGGAGCCGTTGATCGACGATGTACCGCCATTACCGAGCACGGCGTTAAATAGCGTGCGACTTGGCGTTGGCCCGCTAAAGCGAATGTGATTTGGCACTTCAAGGGTGGCATTGCCGCTCATAATGAGGCGCGTAACGGTAATTTGTGAGGCAGTGATTGCACCACCAAAGGTTGACGCCCCTGATACGTTGAGATCACGTAGTGTAGTTGAACCTTGAATAGTGGTGTTAGTAGCCACTTGGAGGTCGTTAATTTGTACGCCACCTAAGTTTGAGGTGCCCGATACAGTAATGCCGGGAGCCTGGATGTTTCCACCGGTTTGGAAATTACCCGCAACGTTGAGGTCACCACGAGCAAGCGTTTGGCCGGCAATAACGGCGTTTCCTTGAATATTAAGTGTTTGTGAGGTATTTCCAACTGAAGCATCGGTGTTGGCGAGCTGCTTGAGGTCCTCGGTAGTAAGCGCCTGATTTTCGACGGTTGGGTCTTCGGGTGCTTTTTGGCTATTTAAGAAGGTGACGAGCGCAATTGCTCCAGCAACAATAAGGAGCAAGATAAATCCAAGGAAATAAATGTTAACTTTACGGAAGAAACGCTTTAACGGCGGGATCTTTTTTTCAGGCTGTTCGTCGAGGTCCGAAAGGTCAGTATCGGCGGCAGCACGAGCAACGCGCTCTTCTTCGAGTTCGTCTGGGGTGCGGCTCAGCGCATCGGCCGGATCGTCTTGCGCAGTATTCGCAGGCTCAGAGGTTGAAATATCCGATGAAGCTGACGCTGCCGACTCGTCGGTTTTTGGTGCGTCGAGCTCTGGCTCCTCGGGTGTTTGCTTGTCTTTGTCGTCTGCCATTATATCTTGTGTTTTTTCGATTATGCTTACGCCTAATCTTACCATATAATAATGCATATGCGTAAGCAGAGTTTCAGGGGATTGTTAGTAGTGGCGCTTGCCGGAGCGCTTTGTGTTGGTTCGTTTGCAACCAGTGAGTTTGTATTTGCTCAAACCTCAAGCTCTGACAACTATCAAATGGTTGAGTCGCAATTCGGAAACACCGCAACGGGCGAGAGTTGTTCGGAAGAATTTTGTGCGCGGGTGATGATTGGCGGAGACGGGAACGGAACGAGCGCAACATCGATTGAGTTTGGTGAGGCGCAGTACAGCGAGCCGTTGCTAGAAATGATTGTAGAAGGCGGAAACTCGAACTTGGGTGATCTAAGTACCGAGCGCACTGGTGTGAAGTTGATGCATATAAAGATTCGTAATTATTTAAGCGGCGGATATCGGCTGCAAATTGTTGGTGAACCACCAAAATTTAAAGGGCATACATTAAAAGCCTCAGCCGAGCCAATCGAGCCGCTTCCGGGTGTTGAACAGTTTGGTATGAATGCTGTGGCGAATACTATTCCCGAGAATATAGGGAAGAACCCTGTTTATCAGCCATCTGGCGACGACGCCTCTTTATTGCTCTCTACCCATTACGACACGCCAAACGTCTTTAGGTATGTCAGCGGCGATACTATTGCAACGAGTCAAGAAAATACCGGTGGGGCAGACTTTACGATTACGATGATCGTGAATATTTCGAATACCACACCGGCAGGGCTTTATTCGTCTGATTTTGCAGCGATTATCTTGCCGTATTTCTAGACTACGCAGGGGCTATACCACAAAGCTTAAAAATTGTTGTGGATAAGTCTAATGTGCTATTGCTTAAAGCTTCTCGCTAATGGTAAAATGCACCCATACCCCCTGTATTGAAGGGGTCCAATAAAAAACAAACAAGGAGATATATGAAAACATATACACTCAAGTCGGCTATTCGACGTGGTTCCTTGCTAAGTGCGGCATTTGCTCTTGTAGTAGCAACCTTCGTACCTTTTGCATCGACACACGCGGACGCGCTGAATCCACTTACGGATCGTAGCTTGACACTCTCGAGCTCGGCACCGGGCTGGGACTATCTAGACGGTTCTGGGAATACAACATATGCGATGCCTAACTCTGGTGCGAACGGTCAAAAAACTGGTAACACCTTTTCATTTAAGGTGAGCAGTAATACAACCACAACTCCCGACCCGTTAACTGAGCCTATCAGGGCTATGACATTCCAGTACTGTACACAGCCTGCTGGCGACTGTATCGCCCCAGGTAATAACGGCTACACTGCGGGCGCAGCTATCCCTAACAGCCAAACCACTACTGATGCGAAGAAAAGTGACCTTGAAGTCATTGTGAACGGTACGCAAACCGAAGCTCCATTCACACACATCAATGCAACCAGTGGTCTTGTGACTTCAATCCCAGACCGCGCACTACCTGGTAGTAACTACATTGTGTACTACAAAGACGGTGCAACTTGGGTGCAAAGTTCCGGCTGGACTATGGCAGTTGCCAATACGCAAGACGGTGTTGCAGCCGATAGCGAAAACACTGGTAAGATGAACCAAATTAATCTTACAAATACAACCGGTCAAGGCTTTACTGCTGGACAGGAAGTAAAAGTTGTGTTCTTTGCAACTGACGGAAACTACATTACTAACCCTGGTGATGGCGCCTTCTTTGTTAAGATTAACACGTACAACAACGCTACTACATTCAACGACACGACCCTCGTAGACGGTGGTGTTACCGTTGCGAACGTGATGAACGAAGGTATTCAGATTACTACAAAGGTACTTGAAACCATGGACTTCTCTGTAGGTACAGTTGACCCTTACACACTCGAGGCAACTGGTTCAGCAGGAAGCCAACTCGAAGAGCGTACTGGTAACGTCGTCCACGGTACCTGTGACCCAATCCTTCAAGGTGGTATCTCTGATGGACAAGGCGGTACACTTCCAATAAGTAACACTCTACAGCTTGGTAGCGAGACTGGTGAATTCTCACTAGAAACAGCGCATACCTATAGCACACACTCATACTGGCGTCTCAGCTCTAACTCTAGTGCTGGTGCAACAGTCTACTACTCTGGTGTAACGCTAAAGAACACTGTCGGTGACGAAATTACCGCTATCGGTAACGGAACCGGTACAGCTACAGCGTTGAGCCGTGGTTCTGAGCAGTTTGGCCTTGCCATGGCGCTCAACAACAATGACACAGACCTTCCTGTTTCGTACAAGATTGAACGTGAAGCACCGGTCGAGCCCGACGAGAGTAACCCTACATACGGTCTCTTTGAAAATGGTGCTGACAACCAGGCTGCTGGTCTTGCGGACGCGCTTAATGCGGGTATTCACTCAAGCGTAACAGATGACCTCATCTCAAACGCCGATAGTAACGCAAGCTGGCATTCGCCACAACTTGCTCCGCTTGCTCCAAGGGCGGCATATGCAAATGGTGCAGGTGTCGATGGTCAGGGTAATATTAACCCAGAGTACGGATCTACTGCGGGTTCAACCTTCGCATTCGATACAAACTCTAACACCATTCCAACTCCATTTGCGAGTGGTACAGACGTTGTCGACTGTGTAACCGGTAAGATGCGTTACGTTGCGAACATCGCAGCGACCACACCTGCTGGTATCTACACAACAAAGATCAACTATATTGCAGCTCCTCAGTACTAGGATTCCTAGAATAGAGAATTTAGTATAGTATGTGAACTTATAACCGGCTCGAAAGGGCCGGTTATTTGATTAGTTTACGCTATACGCATTATAGGTAACCTTTAGTACAATAGAGGTATGTATCGTAGGGTACCCAAGTGGCACGCGGCTTTTTATAAGCTTCGTATGTTATTTTCAGAGGAAATTCTGGCGCTTCTTTTAGTGATATTCATTTTCGCCGTGCCAGCTGGTGCTTCGACCCGTTTTGACCCGCGTAGCTTATTTATGCATAGTGTTACACCTGGCGCTACAACCAGCTACGAGCTCTCATTGAACTACATGACGCCAGAATCTGTTGGGTCACTCGATATGCTGTTTTGTGTGTCTCCAATCCCGCATGACCCGTGTGTGGCACCAGAGGGGCTCAATGTATCGGGTGCGACGCTTGCGAGTCAAACGGGCGAGACCGGCTTTGCTATTTCGCAAACGACAAGCAATCATATTGTATTGAGTAGGGCACCAGCAATGATTTCTAACGATGAAGAAAAATCGGTGTATCTACTTGAGAATATAGTTAACCCAACCGACGAATCGGAAGCGTTTTCAATACGGCTTAGAAGCCATTCGTCTACTGACGCAACCGGTCCGCAAATCGACTTCGGTTCGGTGCGAGGGCAAGTTGGCGAGGGGATACTCATTCAGACACAGGTCCCACCTCACCTGACATTCTGCGTAGCGCAACAGGTAACAGAAGATTGTACCGAAACAAACGAAACGTACTTTACCGACATGGGAAGCCTTGATGAAGGTGATACTTTGATGGCTAGGTCGCAGATGGCGGTAGGAACAAATGCATCGGCCGGATTCGCCATTACGGTGAACGGTACATCACTTACAGCCGGCACGAATGTAATTGATCCATCGGAAACGCCGACACCAAACTCGCCTGGACAAAACCAGTTTGGCATAAATTTGGTTGAAAATGATGAGCTTAATCTAGGAAGCAACCCAGAGGGAGCCTGGACAAACGCACAGCCATCTCCGGAGTACAGTATTCCAAATCAGTATTTATTTAACTCAGGCGATGTTATTGCCACGTCACCGAGCGTGAGTTTGATGCGAAAATTCACGGTTAGCTATGTTGTGAATGCTAATCCAGACCTTCGTGCGGGGTTGTATACAACGACGATTAACTACATAGCCAGTGGTCGTTTTTAGTGGTACAATACTGCTTATACTTTATAGTTAATAATAATGTGAGGAAATAAAGATATAATGAAACGCTTTAAAAGCATTGTCTTGGCCGCGTTGGCTATTTTGCTTGTTGGATCTCTTACCCCAGTCGCTCCCGCTTCCGCGCAGTCGTCGGCTCTGAGTATTGCACCAAAAAAGTCATACCTAATTAAACCGGGCGATACCATAAACGATAAGCTTTCAATTCGCAATATCGACAAAGACGGTGATCTTGAGCTTAATTTGCGTGCTATAGACTTTACGTATAACGACGACACCGGCACGCCTAAGCTTTTGTTGGGTGACGATATAGAGCAGACACAGTGGTCATTGAAGCCGTACCTTAAGCTTCCTGAAACCGCAGTAGTTCCATCAAATGGAAGAGAGTCATTTGATATTAGTATTACGATTCCTGAAAACCTTGGTGCAGGAAGTTACTATAGCGCTATTATTTATTCTACCGGTGCGCCTGATGGCGGAAACGTGGGCTTGAGTGCATCTGGCGTTACACTTGTGTTCGTTACCGTTCCTGGTGATGTTAACGAGAGTCTTAGTCTTAAGACTTTTGGCGCGTACGATGATAGCGCAAAAAAATACAGAAACTTCACAACGAACGAGCCGACAACTATTGGGTATACTCTAGAAAACACTGGTAATGTTACGGAAGCTCCGGCCGGTAACATTAAGCTTCGTAGTATGTTCGGGCAAGAATACAACATTTCAGAAGTCAACCCGCGAAAGTCACTGGCGCTAATTGGGCAAACGCGTACGTATCAAGCATGTATAAAGCTCGCCTCACAAAACAGCAATTTTAATGGCTCAGAAGCAGAGGCGAATACTTGTGTTTCGGCAGGTTTGTGGCCAGGACTCTATACTGGTTCTATTGAGCTCTATTACGGACAAAATGGTAACCTCACGAAAGAGATTACTGGAACTACCTACTTCTGGTACTTGCCGCTCTGGTCTATCGTTGTACTTATTCTTCTTCTTCTCATCATCGCCTTCTACATCTGGCGCATCGTGGTGTGGTCACGCGGTGGATCATTCAAGCTGGGTGGCGCTCCGCGCGGTGCTGGCCGAAGGAAATCTCGCCGAAGGTAATGCACTCTTTTGTAACCGGGCGTAGCGCGGTACAATAAGCCATAAGCATGACACAAAACAAACGACATTTAAGCGCTTGGTGGGTACTTCCAACTATGATTGGGGTGTACCTACTAGCGCTTTTTGTGTGGGTGCAGCCGGTTGGTGCTATAAATCAGCTACCAACACCAGAGCCTAAGCCAGGTTCGTACGGGCTTGCAGCAACTAAAACGCAAGAACCGCCGCAACAAGCAGCGACTATTACCACTCCAGGCAGCGGTGCCTCGTATAGCACCTCACCAATTAGAGTTGCAGGTGTTTGTCAGGCGGATCTTCTGGTGCAGGTGTACAACAACGGCGTAATGGTCGGTTCGGTTATGTGTGAAAACGGCAGTTTTAGCCTAGAGGTGAGCCTATTTACGGGCACTAATGAGATCACTGCAATTATGTACGACGACCTCGAGCAGCCAAGTCCAACCTCTAATATCGTTACGGTCAATTATGACAATACAAACTTTGCTGCCTTTGGTGAGCTCGTTACGCTTACGAGCTCATATGGGCGCCGTGCGGCCGTAACAGGCGCTCCACTTATGTGGCCACTGCAACTTACCGGTGGTACAGGGCCATACGCCTTTAGCATTGACTGGGGAGATGGCTCTGGTTCAGAACTAAAGAGTCAATCATTGGCCGGGGTTGTCGACATTGCGCGAACCTATAAAAAAGCTGGTATTTATAAAGTGAATGTTCGTGTTACCGATGCAAACGGAGTGAGTGCGTTTTTGCAGGTTGTTGCGGTATCAAGCGGTAAGGTAGATGGGTCGGCGACAGGTGCCGGTACGACGGCTGATGGTGCAGGTGGCGAGCGGGTAGTGTGGGTGTGGATTCCAGCGGTTATTGCGCTAGTGTTGCTACTTCCAACATTTTGGTTGGGCCGGCAAAGCCAGATCGTTTCGCTCCGCAATAAAATGCTCAAAGAGCACGAAAAATTAGCAGCCGAAGATAAAGCTTAAAAGTACTTGACAACCATAAGCACTACTGTGCTACAATGAGCCTGTTTTATAAACGAAACAAATACATTAAAAAATCATAGGAAAAAGTGGGGGATATCATGACTTCCTTGAAAACGATTAGGGTCAACCGAAGGGTTGGATCTTTATTTGCGGTTGCAGCACTTGTGCTTGCTACCGTTACACCGGGCCTTGTGCCAGCATTCGCTTCGGCGGCTCAGTTAACTGAGCGTTCAGTACAATTAAGTAGCTCTTCAAAGAGTGCTACAAATGTTTCATACGAAGCAACGTTCACACCGACGTCGGCCGCCGGTGCTGTTGTGTTTGACTTCTGTGAGGACTCACCATTGATCGGTGCGGCATGTGAAGCTCCAGCTGGCTTTACCGTTGCAACGGCAACGGCAACAAGCACGAGTGGTGCGGTTACAGCAAGCCAGACAACTGCTGCAGTTCCAAATACTGTTAAGGTTGTTGGTACATTCGCGGCAGAACCCGTCACTATTACGCTAAGTGGCGTTACAAACCCATCGGCAGCAGGCGCACTGTACGTACGTATCGTAACCTTTGCAGGTGGAACCGCCGAGACTAATGCTAACGCGTACACATCGGAAATTCCTGGTGTACACTCGGATGACGGCGGTGCTGCTGTATCAATCACCGACACCGTTGGTGTAAGTGCGGCTGTACTTGAAACTATGACCTTCTGTGTGTCTGGTGGGTCAATTGGCGCTGATTGTAGCGGTACAAGCCCTACTGCGCTTCAGCTTGGTGAAGATAGCGGAAGTGTAAAGGCTCTTGACGCAACCAAGCGAAGCGAGACAAGCCTCTATAGCCAAATTTCAACAAACGCAGCTTCTGGCGCTGTGGTAAACATGAAGAGCAGCGCAGAAAACTGTGGTGGACTCCTACTTAACGGACTCGCTATCGACGAAGAAGATGAAGCAACAAAATGTTACATCAAGCCTGCAACGGGAACCGGCGAGGGACTTCTTGAGCCGACTGGCGCTAAAGCCCTCTTTGGCCTTACAGTCGCCCCTGTAGCTGGTGGTAACGGTACATTCGCTGCTGCGAGCACCGGTGCATACTACAG
>JBOHNV010000017.1:0-22180 GCA_050730895.1 Candidatus Microsaccharimonas sp. | reverse complement strand
GAGTTCGAGTGTGCCACCAAAAACAGATTCGGTAAGGTGATGGGCGAGGTACAGCCCCACGCCGAGTCCAGTCGCTTTTTTACTAAGCTTTGGTTTGAAGAGTTTTGTTTGTAGTAGCGGATCAACCCCACGGCCGTTATCGAGAATTGAAATAGTAAGCGCTGTCGGTGTGGCATCGATTGCCGTTGTTACTTCTGCTGCTGGGATGGAGGAACAGGCGTCGAGCGCATTATTAAGAAGAATAGTGATGATTTGAGTGAGCGCATATGAATTACCCGCTATCGTAAAGGTGTCGCTGCCTGTTGTAAGTACTTTCATGGCGTTCCTCTTATGTTTGTCTATATATAATGTACGCTTCAATTGTTAAATATTTATTAAATCTTAGAACAAAATGAGAAAAAACGGTAGAGTTTTTTGCGCTATTTAAGCAAAACTGTTTCAGGAGTATACTGATGACATATGACAGGCGATATTCTAATTCGACTTATTGCCGATGCGGCAGTGATTCCAGTCGCACTTATTGGCGCGGCCGTGTTGCTATTCAAAGTGCCAAAAGGGCAACGCTTCCAGGCGTATTCCCGTATTTTGATGGCAGGCCTCACCGCCTATCTGATTGCTAAATTTGTTGGTACCATTTATCAACCTGCCGAGCTTCGACCTTTTGAAATTATGGGAGTAGAGGCCGGTGCTTCTTTTTTGAATAATCCCGGATTCCCTTCTGATCACGCACTCTTTGTGACGGCTATAACATGTGCAGTCTGGTTTGAGACACGTATGAAGAAAACAGCTATTGTGCTCGCTGCATTAACGGTATTGGTATGTGTGGGGCGCGTGCTTGCGTTAGTGCATACGCCACTCGATGTTATCGGGGGTGTTGCAATTGCGCTTATTGGTGCCTTATGGTACAGTAACGTACCAAGAAAGCAGGAGGTACACGGTAATGGCAAAAGTCATCCAAAACGAGCATAGTGTCGTTGTTGAACCGTGGTGGGCAAAGGGAACAATTGTATATATAGGCCTTGCGATGGGGCTACTTTGGTGGGTATTGACGGCAATTTTGCGTCAGTACGTTATAGAGCCCTACGCGTGTCGTGACTTAACCGCGGCCGATGCCTGTGTGAACTCTGTGGGTGTTAGTGGAAGCATTGCTGCGGTACTCGTCGCTGTTGCGGGTCTTTTCTTGCTCATTCGCTATTTGCAGCCTCGCCCGATTATTATTGCAGTCGCTACTATGATTCTCTTGTGGGATCTTGGACTGCTTGTGAATGGTCTTGCATGGTGGGCGGCACTTCTCTGGGGGCTCTTTCTGTACGCTGCCGCTTATGGGCTTTTCTCACTCGTAGCACGCATTCGTTGGTTGGCACTTTCGCTCACTATCGCCGCAGTGCTCGTTGTCGGTATTCGACTCCTTCTCATTATCTAGTGCGCCTCAAGGTGATATACTAAGGCTATGGAAATGGTGGTCTTAATTATACTATTGGTGGTCGTACTGGGCCTCGGCGTTACATTATTTGTTATGAACCAAAAGCTGCACGACATGAAGCAGACTGGTGGCGTGGAACTTCTTAAAGCTGACGTGACGGAATTGAATCGTACAATTTCAACACTGCAGACGTCACTGGGCGATAAACTCGAGCGTAATGCCTCGAATATGCAAACCTCAATGCAAAAGCAGCTTACCGAAAGTATGAAGCTAGTGGGCGACGTATCGCAGCGGCTTACGAAACTCGACGAAACAAACCGTCGGGTAGTCGATGTTGCCGATGAACTAAAAACATTGCAAAACGTATTACAGAACCCAAAACAGCGTGGCGTATTTGGCGAATATTATCTTGAATCGGTACTTGCGAATATTTTGCCGGTAAAAAACTTTAAAATGCAGTATGGTTTTAAAGATGGCGTGATTGCTGATGCAGTAGTGATTCTTGATAAGGGCATGCTGCTTCCGGTGGATAGTAAGTTTAGCCTTGAGAACTATAATCGTATGGTGGCGAGCGCAACCAAGACCGAACGCGAAGAATGGCTCAAAAAGGTGCGCAACGACTTGAAGGGGCGTATTGACGAAACCAGCAAATACATTCGCCCGGCAGAAAATACCATGGATTTTGCCTTTATGTTTATTCCAAGTGAGTCATTGTACTACGACCTACTGATCGGTGACGTGGGAACTGGCTCGAGTGCGCGTGACCTTATTGAGTACGCGTTCCGCGAGAAAAAGGTCATAATTGTTAGTCCTACTAGCTTTATGGCCTACCTTCAAACTGTCCTCCAGGGTCTTCGTAGCCTTCAAATTGAAGAACAGGCAAAAGATATTCAGGTGCAAGTTGGTAAACTTGGCCGTCATATTGCAGGCTTTGATACGTACATGGAGAAGCTCGGAAAGTCACTAGGTACAACAGTTGGTCACTATAACAATGCCCATAAAGAGCTCGCTAAGGTAGATACCGATGTAACGAAGATAGCTGGCGGGAACAAGAGTATCGAACCGCTTCTCATCGACAAGCCTCAGCAAGATGATGCCTAGCTATCTCGGAATAAGCTTTGGGTGTTGTGAATGACAAAAATCTGACTCCTCAGTGTAGAGATGCTGTCGCCATCGAGTCCAGAGTGACGCAATAATTTTTCTTGCACGTTGCTAATATATTGTTTCTGCATTCGAGAGTTTCGCCGTACACCACCTGTGTAGGAGCTATCATGGGCGTGAATTATAACGGCACGATCAGTCGAGTTAGAAAGCCATTTAGTAACTATTTCCCATATATATTTGTCCGTATCGCCAATTGACGTACCGAATAGTACGATAATGGTGCTGTTGGCAATTAACCGTTGGAACATCTCAATACGACCGTCGTTCATTGAGTATATAAGCGATGGTTTAATCAAATCATCTCGTTCTGCGCCGGTCATTGCTTCCGAGATCTGTGATTCATCGCTGACACCTAGTGTCATATCCTGCGCTAGGTCGCCATGTAAATGATGGGGATTTCCTAAGTTAATTCCGTATCTTCGTAATCGTATCCGATTCTCTGATAGTATTTTTTCGAGTGTTTTTGTGTAATTCAGGGTGACGAAATCTATATTAGTTTGCTGATTCGAGGGTAGTAGTGCACTAATTTTTTGATGCTGCCCCGATGGAAGACCTTGGTAGTAATCCGAGGCGCTAAATTCAATGGCTTCCACGCCCTCTTCGTGAGCAGCTTCTTGATTCTCGAGATACTCAGCAAGATCTTCCATAATTTCAGCTAACTCGTTATGGAGTTGAACGGACTCGTTCTTTCGATCCTTCTCGGCTACCTTTTCGATATAGCGAGTGTAATTACCGAGTGATAGTTCAAAATCAGCCCAACTTTCCGGGCTTTCTTGGATTGCCTTGTAGATGCGATTTTCGGGATGAAGGCGTTTTTGCTTTACATACTCGTAAAATTCACGATACGAAGTTTCCATGCCTAAAGAAAGGTCGAGACCGTTTCCAACAATAAAACTCACATTTGTCATTCCGCTATTATATCAAAGCTCTTTCTGTACAAAAAACCCCGCTTCGTACAGCGGGGTTTTTGATTGGAGTGTCTGATTACTTTTCGCGTCCGCGAACGAGGTCGTGGATAAGGAATCCGATAACACCACCGAGTACCGCACCAAGTCCGTAAATGATGTATGACCATACACCGTCGTACGCTTGGAGTGATAGTGCAATAGCAGGGTTGATGATGCTACTTGCTGCTACGAATCCAGCGGCAGTGATACCAACCATCAATGCGACGAAGATACCAAGACCAGCTGAGAACGCTGCGGTAAGAGTGTCTTTAGCACGAAGAGCTACGGCAATTGCAAAACCAAGGATTGCAGTACCGAGAACTTCAGCGAAGAAGATGTACCATTCTTTACCAGATAGAGCAGAGATGTCGTTTGCCTGGAATAGGCTTGCGGCTTGCTGCCCGTACATTTGCTGTTCAGCGGTTACTTCTGCGGCACCACCGAGGAATGCGCTAAATGCGAAGAACGCAACAGCAGCACCAAGGAATTGTGCGAAGATGTAGCCTAGTGCACGGAGCCAGCCGATGCGGCGGGTTGCCCATGCACCAATGGTGATAGCAGGGTTAAAGTGTGCACCCGAAACGGCACCAAATAGGAGTACGAGACCTACGAGACCGAAGAGTACGAAGATTGGTTGGCCTTGGCCACCAATAATGACTGCTGCAAGGAGGAAAGTTCCGAGGAACTCAGCACCAAGCGTGCGCCATAGTGATTTTGATAGTAGTGAACGTTCGACGTGTTGGCCAAGAGTTTGCTTCTTCGCAGGAGCAGAGACGGTCTTAGCAGACGTTTTAGTTGCTGCAGCAACTGTTGTTTTCTTCACAACAGTCTTCTTTGCAGGAGCTTTCTTGTTAGTAGTAGCGGCTTTCTTAGTAGCCATATGCTTCCCTCCTTATAGTAAACATGCCATCAGTATACCATAAACGGTTAAATGCAAGCCGAGAGTGGTACTATAGATATATGAGTTTATATATGAAACGAACCGAAACGCGCTCACAACTTCAAGACAAGCTAGCGAAGGATCTTCAGGAGCGAGCTAAGCAGAAAGCTGAAGCGTTTGATCAACCAGACGGCGTGACCGACTCTGCGTATCTAAAAGATACAAAGGGCACCACGAGTTTGGCGTGGGTTTGGGTTCTGATTATTATTGCAATCATTGCCATAGCGGTTTGGTTGATTTTCGCGACACTATAAGTGTCATTCACCCCTTTCCTCGTGTTATATCTGCGATGTAACGATCGTAGTCTCGGAAAAGTATACTCGTATACTTTTCACTCGTCTCCTCGTGTTATACTAATTAGTAATTATGTCGACGTATGATGTTGAGGGAATAAAGCAGTCCTTACTTGAGAGAGTTGCCTCAAGTGATGCTCCTCGTGAAGTATTAAAAGCCCCAGAAATCCGTGAACTCTACGGTACAATTGGCACTCTTTCTCCTGAAGAGCGTGGTGCGTTTGGAAAACAAGTAAACGAAGTAAAGCTTGCGGTTGAAGCAGCGGTTGAAGCGCGCGAGAATGAGCTTGAAAGTGCCGACATCGCCCCTATTGACGTTACAGCGCCATGGGATGTAAATGCTGATGCGCCACAGCTGCTTGCAACCGAACACGGTTCACAGCACCCACTCACGAAAGAGCTTGAGGTTGTTGTCGATATCTTCACTCGTATGGGCTTTGATGCAATCGAATCTCGACAAATCGATGACGACCACCATATGTTTGGTGCATTGAATTTTCCAGAAGACCACCCGGCGCGCGATGGGTATGACACGTTCCGTACCGAAGAAGATTTTATCCCGCCAGCACATACCTCAACAATGCAGCATCGCATTCTTAAAGACGGTAAGGCGCAGCTTGAAGCTGGTGGCCATATTGCAGCGGTTAGCTACGGACGCGTGTTCCGAAACGAAGACGTCGACGCAACGCACGAACACACGTTTTACCAGTGTGAGGGTGTATTTGTTAGTAAAGATGCCACGCTTGGCGATATGCTCGGCACACTTCGTAGTTTCTTTGAAACATATTATGGGCAAGCGCTTCGCGTTAAAACGCAGCCAGCGTATTTCCCGTTCGTTGAACCGGGGCTAGAATTTGCTATTGAAAAGCCTGCGGCAATTGGCGGCAAGCCAGGCGAATGG
The DNA here is from genome assembly GCA_050730895.1 of Candidatus Microsaccharimonas sp. Classification (GTDB taxonomy): domain Bacteria; phylum Patescibacteriota; class Saccharimonadia; order Saccharimonadales; family Saccharimonadaceae; genus Microsaccharimonas. The sequence continues at coordinate 16,512 of JBOHNV010000017.1, read as the reverse complement.
CTCGAGATGCTCGGCTGTGGAATGATTCATCCAAACGTATTAAAAGAGGCTGGAATCGACCCAACCGAATATCGCGGCTTTGCATGGGGTGGCGGTATTGAGCGCCTCGTGATGCTCAAATATGGCATTGAAGATTTACGTCACTTTGAATCGGCAAAATTAGCATTCTTAAGGAAGTTTAGCTCATGATTATTTCTGTAAACTGGTTGAAAAAATTCACAGACATCACTGTTCCAGTCGATGAGCTGGCAACACTTATTGGTGCAAGACTCGTTGAAATTGAGAGCGTTGAAAATCTTGGTGAAAAATATAAAGACGTGATTGTCGCTAAGGTTGTTGAGTGCGGGCCACTTGAAAACTCTGATCATTTGAATGTTACAAAAATTGACGACGGCGGCGTTGTTCCTAATGTTGAACGCGACGAAAACGGCCTTGTACAGGTTGTATGTGGTGCGCCAAACGTTCGAGAAGGCTTACTTGTTGCTTGGTTGCCACCACAAAGTGTCGTACCAGAGACCTTCCATGGTGTTGAGCCGTTTGTACTTGGCGCAAAGCCACTTCGCGGAGTTATGAGTAACGGCATGATTGCCAGCGCGCGCGAGCTTGACCTCTACGATGACCACGCGGGTATCTTAGAGCTCGACAAAGAAGCTGCTCCGGGTACTTCGTTTGCTGAGCTATACGAGCTAAACGACTATTTGCTTGATATTGAAAATAAATCATTAACGCACCGTCCCGACGCCTTTGGTGTTATTGGGTTTGCTCGTGAAGTTGCTGGTATCCAAGGGCTTCCATTTAAAACCCCTGACTGGCTTGGAGAGCTCGAAGCAGCTATCGAAAACGACGGTAGTAGCGAAGCTCCGCAGATTAACATTGAAGACCCGTCGCTCTCTGACCGTTTTGAGGCAATTGTCCTCAGTGGTGTTGACGAATCGGCACACTCGCCAATTCAGATGCAAACCTACCTTGCACGCAGTGGTGTTCGCCCAATTAACGCATCAGTAGACGTTTCAAATTACCTCATGATCCTTACTGGTCAACCATCGCACACCTACGATTACGACAAGCTCCGTGCGGTTGCGGGTGACGACTTTACTATTCGAGTTCGCTCGGCTCGCGAGGGCGAGACACTCGTTCTGCTTGATGGCAAAGAAGTTGAGCTTAACTCGGCAGATGTTGTTATTGCCGCTGGTAGCACTGCTGTAGGACTCGCTGGTATTATGGGTGGCCAAAGCACTCTCGTTGACGCAACCACAAAAAGCGTACTTCTTGAGGTTGCGACATTCGACTTGTATCACATGCGCTCAAGCCAGATGCGCCATGGAATTTTCTCCGAAGCGGTAACACGATTTACAAAAGGAATCCCAGCACCACTAAGTCACCCGGTCATGACCGAAGCAGTCCGATTACTTAAGGAGCACACTGGCGGGCGCGTAACGAGCGAAAGTGTACAAGATTACCCGGGCGTACGTGAGCCTATTGTGGTGCGCGTAAGCGAGAAGCAGGTAAATGAAACACTCGGAACGCAGTTTAGTGCCGATGACATTGCGAGCCTCCTTGTGAATGTCGGCTTTGCAGTGACATTCGAAGAACTTACGGCAATTGTTGACGTGCCGTATTGGCGTCAAGACATTCATATTGCAGAGGATGTTATTGAAGAGGTTGGGCGTCTTGCGGGGTTCGATACAATCAACCTTACTGTGCCACGCCGTGATTTCGTGGCCGTCGCGCCAACAGAATTTGATGCGCTGCGCACTACGCTTCGAAAGAGCCTGGTTCGCGCTGGTGCGAATGAAGTGTTGACCTATAGCTTTGTGCACGGTGATGTACTGAAAAAAGCTGGGCAATCGACCGATAATGCCTACCGTATTGTGAATAGTATTAGCCCCGAGCTTCAGTATTACCGTCAGAGTCTTACACCGAGCCTTTTGGGTCACGTTTTTGCAAATGTAAAGGCGGGATACGGTCCATTTGCGCTCTTTGAGCTTAATAAAGTACATCAAAAATCTGACGGCCTTACCGATGAGCACGTTCCGATCGAACGAGATAGTCTTTCGCTCGTCATTTCAGACGGCAAGGCTAAGGGTGTTGCATACTACCGGGCAAAACATATGCTCGAGTATGCGCTTGAAGTATTGGGTGTTGTGCCGGCCTACCGACCGCTTGAAGCGGACGTTGATGCAGCCTACGCGCCATTCGAGCCAAAGCGAAGCGCCATTGTGTTCGACGCAAAAACGAACGAAGTGCTTGGTGTTGTCGGTGAGTATAAAAAATCGGTCCAAAAGGCCTTTAAGACTCCCGAATACACTGCTGGGTTTGAAATTGGCCCACGTGCTCTACTGCGAAGCGTAAAAGAAGTTGGAATTCGCTACCGGCCGTTGAGTCGCTATCCGGGTACCGAGCGCGACATCTGCTTCCAGGTCGCGCAGTCGATTCCTTATAGCACTATCGTTAGTGCTGCCGAGCAGTGTTTAGCGAAAACCGAGCTCATCACGGCGGTGAGTCCACTCGATATGTACCAACCAGAAGAGGGTGATACGAAAAATATCACCATTCGTATTGCATTAAGTTCATACGAAAAAACACTCACGAATGCTGAAGTAACAGAAGTAACCGACGGGCTTATTGCGGCTGTCATCGAAGAAACGAAGGGGAAGGTAATTTAATTATGGCAACAACGAAAACGCAACGAATTGGTATTTGGATTATTGCATTATTTATGGCTGTTGGTACGATTGGTTCGTTTGCAATTATTGCACTCGCAAACGAGAACCAGCAAACCGACCAAAAGCGTGTCAACGAGCTCAATGCTCAGTACCAAAAAGATACACAAGAGTATCAAGCCAAGATCTCAGCGCAAGCTGCCGAACTCTCGGGTAAATACTACGAAACGTTTAAGCCGTATGAGTCACGTCCAGCAACCTTTGACGCCGATGCGGTAAAAGAGCTGAAGACTGAAGATATTGTCGTTGGTGATGGCGAGGCGCTCACAAGCGAGTCGACCTTTACTGCCTATTATATTGGGTGGACTCCAGATGGGAATATGTTTGATAGTTCATTCACTGAAGGTGAAGCGGTACTAAAAGCCCCAATTGAAGCTGCCCCCGGCGGTGTTATTAAAGGGTGGACTGATGGCGTAGCTGGTATGAAGGTTGGTGGAATTCGAGAACTTACTATTCCATCTGAACTTGGCTATGGTGCAACCGGAAGCGGTGAGTCTATTAAGCCAAACACGCCGTTGAAATTCATTATCATGGTAATTCCTACTCCAGAAAAAATTGCCGAACCGATTGTCCCGCAGGAACTTCTTAATTACTATCAAAAAGGAAGGCTTCGATAATGACCGACGAAATTCGTGACGTAGTGATGATTGGTGCCGGTCCGAGTGCCTTGGCAGCGGCGATTTACACGACTCGTGAAGACATCGACACAGTGTTGTATGAAAAGGCGACTATTGGCGGTATGGCTGCTATTACCGACAGAGTCGATAACTACCCAGGGTTCCCTGACGGCATTGAAGGTATGAAGTTGGCCGGTGAGCTTGAAAAGCAGGCCGTTCGTTTTGGCGCAAACGTTGATTTTGGAGAAGCTTCGGCAATCCGAACCGACGGCAAATACAAAATTGTTACTATTGATGGGCAAGACGTGAAAGCGAAAGCCGTACTTATTGCGACTGGAAGCGATTACAAAAAAATTGGTGTTCCTGGCGAAGCAGAATCGTATGGACGCGGCGTGCACTACTGCGCAACCTGTGACGGTGCGTTTTATCGCGATCGAACGCTTGCAGTGATCGGTGGCGGAAACTCTGCACTGCAAGAAACACTTTTCCTTACACGGTACGCAAGTCATATCGATCTATTAGTGCGCAGTACCATTAAAGCTAGTGACATTTTGCAACAAGACCTTCAGAAGTTTATCGATGAGGGGAAGGTGACGGTGCACCTTGAAACAGCTACTGAGGAAATTTTGCTCGCTGAAGATGGTAAGGTTGCCGGTGTAAAGATTACTGAAAAGGGCGAAGCGAAAGAACTAAGCGTGAACGGTGTGTTTGTGTTTGTTGGGCTTATTCCAAATACTGGATTCTTACATGAAAGTGGCGTTGAGCTCGACGAAGTAGGGCTTGTAAAAACCAATCATCACCTTGAAACTAGTGTTAATGGCATTTTTGCTAGTGGTGACGTTCGAAGTGGCGCAACGCTACAAATCGCTAGCGCGGTAGGTGAGGGTGCCGCAGCTGCACTCGCAATTCGTGAATATCTCGACAACTTTGACCGTTAAGCAGTAGTTGCAGTATCTACGTAGATGACGTAACAAAAAAAGTAGCCTCTTGTTAGGCTACTTCTTTTTTAATGAATGTCTCAAGCTGGGCTATGATCTGGGGGTCTTTTGTTTCTAGGGCAACTTCACGTGTACCGAGCAGTACACCAGTGTAGGCAAAGTTGTGTGAGCCCGTCAGTGCAGTTTTAGAGCCGTCTGCGTGTGTATAGACAATACATTTAGCATGTAAATAGCGAGCCTTTTTGTAGCTCGTTTTAAGTCCGCTCGTAAACTGACTAAAACGAATCACGATGCGATTCAACCCTTCTGCTTGAAGAGGTCGGTTATAAAAGAGCGTTGCGTTTTTCTTTTTTAAAATTCGGGATAATTTTCCGGTAGGACAATATTGAGACACGAAAGTAACGTGAGATGCGGACTCGGCCAGTTCGGTGGCCCGACGGTAAATAACCGACTGTCCAATAATACCGCCGTCAATAAGTACGGTCATGTCACCGTGCTCATAGGCGACGCTTGGATAATTGTTTGATCGAAGCTCAGCCTTCTGTATGCGTTTTTGCTCCTCAACCAGACGGTCTGCTAAGGGTGCATCCTTGTGTCGGAACATATAATCAATGTGCTCAATACCACCTTGGTAGAGGTTTACACCGCCGAAGGTAAATAGCATATCATCGACAATACACCATTTGCTGTGTGTACGGCCGTGCCAGAGTGTAATGCGCCCACGACCAAGCCAGTGGAATTTTACCCCTGCTTTTTTGAGTCGTTTTGCCATACGGTTGGCATCTCGGGCGCCGTGGCCATAGTAGCGAAATGGAAGAAATCCGCCACTTACTTCACCAAAAGTAAACACATCGGCAGCAACGTGGACTTCAACACCGCGCCTCGCTGCAGCTTCGATCGCTTCAATAAGTGGACGTGTTGCATCATGGCTCGCGATTACCATAGACATAAGGTAGACACGCTGGGTGGCTTTGTGGACGGCCGCGGTTGCTTCGCGTACGTATTCAGTAGGAGAAATAAGTTTCACTCTAGCCATTATATACGCCGAGTCTAAAAACTGCTAAAATAACAGGAGTAGAAAAAGGAGATTAACATGGCATACGCTGAAGTTACATCTGGCGATATTGATAATGGTGTCGTAAACGTCATCATCGAAATTCGCAAAGGTGAGCGCAATAAATACGAATTTGATAAAGAAACCGGTCGGCTTTTCCTTGACCGCGTTAACGGTACTTTTCTTGGGTACCCAGCCGACTATGGCTACATTCCTGAAACGCTTTGTGAAGACGGTGACCCGCTCGACGCACTGCTTATCATCGACGAATCGGTTCCACACGGAACGGTAGTTCCATCACGTCCAATAGGTGTTTTATACTTTGAAGATGATGGTGAAATGGACGAAAAGCTTATTGTCGTTCCAGCGGATGACATTTCGAAGGACCATATTAAAGAGCTCGACGATCTTGGTGCTGCATTCAAGAAGAACATCGAACACTTCTATGCACACTACAAGGACTGGAAAAAAGACTGGAATGGTGTTGACGGCAAGCTTCATGGTTGGGGCGATGCTGCGGCTGCTCACGACGTTGTACGTCAATCAATCGCGCGCGTTTCGCAGTAGAAACCTTGCAATACAAAAAACGCCTCGTTATGAGGCGTTTTCTTTTTTATTGGTTTTCTTCTTACGGGTTTTTTCACGAATGATTCCAGCGGCGTGGCTGATGCTTTCAATTGCACCGACCTTGCGAAGTTGTGCACGCAGCTTCGCGCGCGCATGTGTAGTCTTTACCATTTCAAGCCAGGTTTGCTTTGGTGTTACTGACTTGCGCGTAATAACTTCAACAACATCGCCATTTTGGAGTGGTTTGTCGAACGGATGAATGGCACCGTTTACAGTAAAGCTGTAGGTGTGCCTACCAATATCGCTGTGTACAAGATAGGCGAAGTCAAGCGGAAACGCACCTTCAGGAAGATTATAGATGTCGCCCTTTGGTGAGTACACAAAAATGCGGTCGCCAAACAAATCAACCGATAGTTGCGATTCGGGAATTTCTTCGCCGCTACGAAGTTTGGTTGCGATCTCTTGAAGCTGCGTAATCCATTGCATGTGTGAAGGTAGCACAGCACTCTTTTTGGCTCGAGTATAGTCTTTAGAACTTTTTTGTTCGTGATAATGGAAGCTGGCCGCGAGCCCTCGCTCGGCATATTCGTGCATTTCAAATGTACGAATCTGAAATTCGACAATTTGTTTTGCAGGAGTGAGCACAGTCGTGTGAAGGCTTTGGTACCCGTTTGGTTTTGGCACGGCAATGTAATCTTTAATACGGGCAATCATTGGCTGGTATAAGGCGTGGAGGACGCCAAGAACACGGTAGCAATCTTCTTTTGTTTCCACAATTACGCGAAGCGCCATGAGGTCATAGATATCGTTAATGTTGCCATCGGTCTTCTTGAGTTTTTTGTGAAGACTATAAATACTTTTCACACGTCCGTTAATTTCGTGCGTAATATGTTGCGCAGTAAGTGCACGATTTACCTCCTCGCGAACGATACCCAGCTTACGGGTACTTTTTCCGAGGCGTTTTTTCATTTGGTTTTGAAGCGACTTGAACATAGCCGGGTCAATGTAACTAAAAGCTAGCTCTTCGATTTGCATACGAACACGCCCCATACCTAGGCGATCGGCCATTGGCCCAAACACTTCAAGGCTTTCGCGGGCAATTTTCACCTGTTTCTCACGCGGCATGTGCTGTAGGGTTTGTAAGTTATGAAGGCGATCGGCAAGTTTAATAATAATGACGCGAACGTCTTGGCCGATAGCAATGAGTAATTTTGAGAGATTGTCTTTTGTTTGTGGAAGATATTCTGTAAGATCCTGCATACCAGCGCGCGCCTGTGATACTTTTGTGACACCATCAACCAAAAATGCGACATCTTTTCCAAACTGAGACTCGAGCGATTCGAGTGTCGTGTCGGTATCTTCGACGGTATCATGTAATACTCCAGCAAGAACGCTGTCTATGTCCATACCCCAATCTACAAGGGTTGCTGCAACTGCGAGAGGGTGAATAATATAAGGTTCACCGCTTTTTCGTTTCTGGCCTTTATGAGCTTTTGAGGCGATTGCAATGGCATGCTCAAGTTCGAGGATCTCATTTTCCTCGTAAAATGGTTGGGCTCGTTCAAGTAATTCACCTTTTTTCATTGTCCTTATAGTATACAGAGATTGCGAAGGAAGGGGTAGACGGTTATAATTATTTCTGGATAAGCAAAAGCTTTATTTATATAGGACACTAAAGGGGGCAGATTTTCTATGGCACAGACAAAAATTGGTATCAACGGCTTTGGACGCATTGGGCGAAACGCCTTTAAACTTGCATTCGATCGCAATGATCTTGAAGTTGTTGCGGTAAACGACCTAACCGATACAAAAACGCTGGCCTACCTTTTAAAGCACGACAGCAACTACGGTACTTACAAGTATGACGTTTCTTACGACGACAGTGGAATTATCGTGAACGGTCAGCACATTAAGGTGACCGCAGAAAAAGACCCGGCGGCGCTACCCTGGGGTGAACTGAACGTTGAACTCGTTATTGAATCAACTGGTCGCTTTACCGACAAGGAATCAGCCGAGCTCCATATTGCGGCTGGCGCAAAGAGGGTTGTTATTAGTGGTCCAACTAAGAGCGATGGTGTTGACACAATTGTCCTTGGTGCTAACGAAGATCAAATCGAGGGCGCAAGCCACGTTATTAGTAACGCAAGCTGTACAACAAACTCACTTGGTGCAGTTATGGCAGTTCTTGACGCAGAGTTTGGCGTTGAAAAGTCACTTCTTACTACAGTGCACAGCTACACGGCGAGCCAAGCGCTCCAAGACGCTCCTGCAAAAGACCTTCGTGAAGGGCGTAACGCTGCTGAAAACATGGTTCCTACTACAACAGGTGCGGCAATTGCAGTTACTAAAACACTTCCGCAGCTTGAAGGTAAGTTTGACGGGCTTAGTATTCGTGTTCCTACTCCAGTCGTCTCAATTAGTGACATTACAGTCCTTCTTGAGCGCGATGTCACTGTTGAGGAACTCAACGCAGCATTCAAGAAAGCTGCTTCTGAACCATATTACCAGGGTATCCTTGGGGTAAGCGAAGAGCCACTTGTGAGTCGCGACTACATCGGTAACAGTTACTCTGGAGTTGTCGACCTACTGCTTACAAAAGTTGTTGGCGGCAACCTTGCGAAGGTAATGGTTTGGTATGACAACGAATGGGGCTACTCAAACCGTCTCGTAGAACTTGTATCAGATGTAGCAAAGGCCTTGCACCGTTAGGTGTAAACCGCTTATACTTAGAGCAGTATGAAAATTTATTTGGGTGCGGATCATCAGGGATTTCATTTAAAGGAGGATATTTTTGCCTACCTTGTTAAGCGTGGCTACGATGTCGAAGACGTCGGGAATAAAGTACTCGACCCCAATGATGACTTCCCGATCTTTGCCCAATCAATTGCGCTCAAAGTACTTGGCAGTGACGATAAAGACCCGCGCGGTATCCTTATTTGCGGCGGTGCTCAAGGTGTTGCGATGGCGGCTAACCGGTATCGCGGCATCCGCGCCAGTGTTATATGGGACGCGTATGAGGCAAAAATGACTCGCTATGATAACGACAGTAATGTATTGTGTTTGCCGGCTCGTGTACTGAAAGACGAAGGCGATGCTGCTTGGGAAGGCATTATCGAAACCTGGCTTAGTACAGCATTTGCCGACGCAGTTCGGTTTAGGCGTCGCAACGCAGAATTAGACGAGCTTGGTTAATGAGTATTGTAGTTCCAACAATTATGGTAGAAACGATCGATCAGCTTCGCGAATCAACCGAGCGACTGAAACCGTTTGCGCGTCGTGTTCATGTTGATATTAGCGATGGCGAATTTGCGCCAACATTCTTGCTTGGTGCAGACCAACTCTTCTGGCCGGAAGGCTGGGAAGTCGATGTTCACGCCATGGTTGCACGGCCATCAGAATATATTGCACAATTGATTCAGCTGAAGCCGAGCCTTGTTATTCTGCACGCCGAAACACAAGAAGACATCGTGCCGCATTTACAGGCGTTAAAACAGGCTGGTATTAAAGCTGGCATTGGGCTCTTAAAAACAACGGTGCCTGCAACTGTTCAGGCGGCCATAGAAAACGCCGATCACGTCATGATATTCTCTGGAGATCTAGGTCGCCATGGAGGCACCGCAAGTATGATGCAGCTCGAAAAGATACGCTTGATACGAAAAATTAAGCCAAGTGTCGAGGTTGGTTGGGATGGCGGAGTAAACGTCGAAAACGCCTATACGCTCACACAGGGTGGCGTCGATGTACTCAACGTTGGTGGTGAAATTGCAAAATCGTCAAATCCAACCGAGACATACAATCAGCTGGTAAAAGAAATTAATAAGCACGGAGTGATTTAAGGTGGGAAAATTAACAGTCGCGCAACTTGAACAGAAGGCGAATACAATACGCCAAGACATTATTAGGATGCTTGAATCAGCAGGTAGCGGCCATAGCGCTGGACCACTTGGGTTGGCAGATATTTTCGCTGCGCTTTACTTCGACATTTTGAATATTCGTCCCGAAGAGCCTGAGTGGGCTGACCGCGACGTCTTCTTCTTGAGTAACGGGCACTGTGTACCAGTTCAATACGCTACTATGGCGGAAGCTGGATACTTTGATAAAACCGAACTAAAAACGCTTCGTAAATTTGGAAGCCGTTTACAGGGTCACCCAGAGCGCGAAAAACTTCCCGGCTTAGAAAACACCAGCGGTCCGCTCGGGAGTGGATTGTCGCAAGCTGCTGGGTATGCCTATAGTCTTAAGTTTCTCGATGAAACTCCGCATCGCTTTGTATATGCTGTTATGGGTGACGGCGAGCTTAACGAGGGTAATATTTGGGAAGCGGCAATGTTTGCTGGTAAGTATAAGCTTGGGCAGTTGATTACTTTTGTCGACCGAAACAATATTCAAATCGACGGCAACACCGAAGATGTTATGCCACTTGAAGACCTTCGCGGTAAGTGGGAGTCTTTTGGCTGGCACGTCATTGAGATCGATGGACATAACATCGAAAGTATTATTGATGCGGCCAGTCAGGCACGTGCCATTACGCACCGCCCAACCGTTATCATTAGCCACACTATTCCAGGTAAAGGTGTAGATTTCATGGAATATAACTACAAGTGGCATGGTATGCCGCCAAATGCTGAACAGGCTAAAGAGGCGCTTGAAGATCTACGAACATTAGGCGGAAAAATTACACACGAAGGAGCAGGAGTATGACCTATCCACTAAATCCATTGCTGTATAACAAAGAGGTCGAGCTTGAACCGATTCGTGCAGGCTTTGGCCGGGGCCTTAAAGCTGCCGGTGAGGCGAACGAAAATGTGGTTGCACTCTGTGCAGATCTTACTGAAAGTACTCAAATGCACATTTTTCGCGAGGCCTTTCCAAAGCGATTTATTGAAGTAGGGATTGCTGAACAAAACCTCGTTACAGTAGCAAGTGGCTTAGCTCGCGCCGGAAAGATTCCTTTCACTAGTAGCTATGCTGCATTTAGCCCTGGGCGAAACTGGGAACAAATCCGCACCACAATTACACTGAATGATCAGCCGGTAAAGGTGATTGGTTCGCACGCTGGTGTAAGTGTTGGACCAGATGGTGCAACCCACCAAATGCTTGAAGATATAGCACTTATGCGTGTGTTACCAAATATGGTTGTCGTGGCACCTGGTGATAGTATTGAAGCTGAAAAGGCCACTCTTGCTTTGACAGAAAACGGCAAGCCGAGCTACCTACGACTAGCGCGTGACAAGACGCCAATCTTCAGCACTGCTGAGGCACCATTTGAACTCGGTAAGGCGTACGTTCTTAAAGAGGGTAGCGATGTTTCACTCTTTGGGACCGGAACTATGACCTATCAGCTACTATTAGCTGCAAAATACCTTGAACAAAATGGAATTAACGCAGAGGTAGTACACTTTCCAACAGTCAAGCCGCTCGACACCGAAACCTTGCTGGCCAGTGCACGAAAAACAGGTCGCGTTGTGACTGCCGAGGAAGCACAGATTGCTGGTGGGTTTGGCGCTGCGATCACCGAGTTCTTAAGTGAAGTATTACCAATGCCAGTAAAACGCATTGGTATCAACGATCGTTTTGGAGAATCAGGTACGCCAAGCGAGCTCATGGAGTTCTTTGGTCTCACTGGCGATAAGGTTGCTGAAACCGTACAAAAATTCGTGGATGAAATGCCACAATACCACCGCTAGTATCACCCCTACTCGGGGATAGCCATAAGTGGTATACTAGCCACAGAACTTAATTATCCGAGGGGGCATTACTTACCATGAGTCTTTCAATAGCTGAAATTCGCGACAATACACTTCGCGCTCGACACCTTATGCAGCGAAGTCGCCAGCAGCACTTTGCCGTTGGTGCGTTTAATATCGATAACCAAGAAACGCTTATTGCTATTGCACGTGCTGCACAAAAGCTTAATTCGCCAGTGCTTGTTGAGGTGAGTCAAGGAGAAGTGGAAGCCATGGGGCTCGAGAACGTCCGTGATCTCGTCGATAACTACAAAGTAGAATACGGCATTGAGATGTATCTAAACCTTGACCACAGCCCGACGGTTGAAGCGTGTAAGCAAGCAATTGATGCCGGGTATGAATTTATCCATATTGATATTTCACAGGCGAATCACGATGCTTCTGAAGAAGAAATTATTGCAAAAACAAAAGAAGTTGTTGAATACGCAAAGTTCACAGGCGCTCTTGTCGAAAGCGAGCCGCATTACTTTGGCGGAAGTAGCAATGTTCATAAAGATGCTATTGACTACGACGAGATTCGCAAGACCTTTTCTACTCCAGAGGGAGCAAAGTCATTCGTAGAAGCGACCGGTATCGACACCTTCGCTGCAGCAATCGGAAATCTCCACGGTAAGTATCCTGTGCCAAAAGAGCTTGACCTCGAACTTCTTGGTCGAATTCGCGATGCGATTGGCTGCCAAATTAGTCTTCACGGTGGTTCTGGTACGCCACTTCATTATTTCCAGGATGCAGCTAAGATTGGTGTGAATAAGATCAACATTAACAGTGATATGCGCTACGCATTTCGTACTGTTATGGAAAAAGAACTTGCCGAACACCCAGATGAGTTTGCCGTAGTGAAGCTTATGGATCGAGTAAAGGATGCCGTACAGGCTGTTGTTGAAGAGAAGATTCAAGCCTTTGGTAGCGCTGGAAAGGCTGTCGTATAGGCACATGGCGCACGTTCCAACTATTGTTACTATCGGAAAAGCAACGCAAGATGTATTTGTCAAAAGTGCAAAAGCGTTTACTGAATTTGAGCATAAGGGTGTAAAGTACGAACAGCTCCCTGTTGGGCAGAAGCTCGACCTTGATGAAGTTATTTTCTCTACAGGCGGAAATGTCACTAATGCCGCGGTAACGTTCGCGCGTCAAGGACTTCATAGTAAATATGCATGGTGTCTTGGCGATGACGTGCCAAGTGAAACGGTTCTTCAGAGTCTTGACCGCGAAGGTATTGATACGACCCATGTTCACCAGAGTAGTCGTTTTAAAACAAGCTATTCGGTAATACTTATGTTGAACGGTGGTGAACGAACCATCCTTAACTACAAAGGTGCAATGCCGACTGCTAAAGACCTCGAGCTCGACCTATCGGTCATAAAAGAAGGTGAGTGGATCTACATTTCTTCACTTGGTGATATGGATCTTCTTGAACGAATTATTACGCTCGCGTCGCAAAATGGCGTTAAGGTGATGCTTAACCCGGCTGGCTCAGAGCTAGAGCAGGCCGATAAGCTCAAAGCACTTCTTGATGACGTCGAAGTGTTGGCGGTAAATAAAGAAGAGGCGCAGATGATTGTGCACGGCGAGACCTCTGAAGAGTTAGTCCGTCACCTTACTCACTATGTACCGGTTGCAATTGTGAGTGATGGTCCAAATGGTGTCGTAGCCACCGATAGCAAGACAATTGTGTCTGCTGGTATGTATGAAGATGTTCCCGTACTTGACCGTACTGGTGCAGGTGACGCATTTGGCTCTGGATTTCTGAGCGCTCACGTACAGGGTAAATCTTTGAAAGATTCGATTATTTTTGCAAGTGCTAACTCAACCTCTGTGGTGCAGTTTGTTGGTGCGAAGGAGGGTATTTTACATAAAGGCGTTGAATTACACGATATGCCACTGACAGAGAAGGAGTTTTAATAATGGCGAAGTTTCTAAGTGATCTGCTCGATGCTGAAGAGCCGATCTTCACGCAGGCGTTACATCAACTAGAAGAAGTAAGTGGCCGTAGTGGTGCCGATGTAAAGCTTATTGGTGATATTACCGCCATGGCACACGAGAACCTTCGTACGCTTGGGCTTAATCCAGCAGCAGCAACTGGCGAAGAGGTCTATCATGCGTTGCTTGGCCGCGTTGAGCTAGATATTAAGCGACTCGTAAAGATTATTGGTGCTGATGAAGCTCGTGCCGACGAAGTGCAGTATCTTGTGCCATTTATGATCGAAGCTGCGAATAAGGTGAAGTTTAACCGCAAGGTATTTGTTATTAAGCGCGAAAAGGCAAAGGATCTGCTTCGACAGATGCCGCCTAAGCAGCTCATGAAAAAGCTTGGCTACACCGACATTGAAAAAATGTTCGAAGGCGAAGATTTTGACGAGATTTACACTGCGCTTCGCTTCTCTGAGGGTGGAATTTGGCTTAACGAATACAACGAGTTGTTTAAGCAGATAACTCCAGCTGATTACGAAGAGCGCGACCTACGTATTTTGCAAATGGACCACGACAAGTATGTTGACCTTGCAACAAACTTTGTGCAGAAGAAACTTCACAACGTTACCCACACAAAAGAAATGGGTATCATCGTTATTGTGCCAATGCATATCCGAAAAATGCGTGGCCTTGCACTTAAGACTCTCCCACTCTTGTTCCACTACATGAACGAAGTGAAGCTTTACTCGACTTTCTTCAAGCTGAAGAGTAAAAAACCAAATTTTGGTGCAACGGTTGTAGAGACGCTTATTGCCGACCCAGGCACAGGCAGTCAGATGGTTGGAAAGCGCGTTCACTGGCGCGTGGTGCAGCGATACCTCGGTAAGCACAAAGAAGAAGCAATCGATACGATCGCTTTTGAGCCACATGTTCACCCAGAAGACCTTCACTGGCGACGCGCAGAGGATCTTCTGTATCAAATTGACCCAGAGCTTGAGTTCTGGAAAGACCGTGACTACGTTGCCCTGAACTACGATGGCTTCCCTGTAGCATTTAACTTGTTTGACGTAAGTTTTGCCTACTCAAACAAAGAGTCATACGCCGGCCGTTATGCATACCACTTCCGTGAGAGTTTGTGGAATGAAATCTTCGTACGCTACATGGGCTTCAAGAACCTTGCAAATCAAGTGCTTGAGCAACTCGACAACGACATGATTGCACCGGAAAAACTTCCTGTTGTAAAGCAACGACAAACGAAGGCGTCGACAATTCGCAAAGACCGTAACCGACACAACCTCGCAATCCGCCAGCGCCTTATTGATGCAGCAGAAGGACGCCTTGAAACGGTAATCGAAGAATTCGAGCATGTATTCGATATTTTAGCGAAACACGAAAAAACGGTCACTATCTTTGGTTCTGCGCGCAAAGCCCCGGACGACGCAGTGGCAACAGGTGCGTACGACCTTGCCGCACGACTTTCTAAAGAAAATTACGCAGTCATTACAGGTGGCGGTGGTGGTGTTATGGAAGCGGCAAACCGTGGTGCCTATGAAGCTGGCGGTGCATCACTTGGATTCAATATTCTGCTTCCTTTTGAACAAACGCTGAACCCATACACAACCGAAAACTTTACCTTCCAGCACTTCTTCGGCCGAAAGGTATCTATGACCCTCGACTCAAGTGCGTTCATTTACTTCCCGGGTGGGTTTGGAACATTCGATGAACTCTTCGAAATCCTCGCACTTATTCAAACTAAAAAGATTGAAAAAGTACCAGTGATCCTTGTTGGGAGCGACTTCTGGCGTCCATTTGATGCTGCAATTCGTGAAGTAATGCTTGATCAATACCACGCAATTTCTTATGAAGATACTGAATTGTACCGTATTTACGACAACTACGATGATATTGTTGCCTATATTAACGAGTCATACCGCAAGAATAATTAGCAAGCTTTACAAGCTACTCGCAAGCGACTATGCTTAGGAGTAACTAACGCTGAGAGGTGGAGATGGTACAAAAAAAAGACAAGCGAAAACTGATATTGCTACTATCGGTACTTGGGATGCTTTTGGTTGCGGTTGTAACCGTGGCAATCATCAAGGCAGTGAACTCGGACGATTCTAATGGGCTGAACGAATCAAATCAAACTTCAAGTACTTCAGATACTACAGAACAGCCAGCCACTACGACCGAAGAGTCTGACAAAACCCAAGAGGATGCACCTCGAGCTACTTCGCCCGATACAGAGGAGGCTCCGGCAATTGATCCGGCAACCGTTAATACTATCGACATTGAACCGATGGATATTACCGTTTCATATGTAAAGGGAGCTGGTGGCTTTGAATACGAAGTACTTCGTACGCCAAGTGGCTCGCAGTACGTTGAATTCCGCAGCCAAGACCTTGTTGGAACAAAGTGTACCGATGATCAAGGAGCGTTTGCGTCAATTCTCGAAAATCCAAGTAGCAGCGAAGGTTCAACGATTGCAAAATCGGTCACCGTAGGTGATATGCAGTACGGGCTATCACTAGCTGCGGCGAATTGTACTAGCGATGCTGAAAAGTTGCAAAAGTATCAACAATCTTTTAACGATGCTTTTAGCCTGCTAAAGAAGCAGGATTAGCGTATAATAGAACGGATGAAACAACAGAAATTCGTTCTATCTTCTGAATATAAGCCAACCGGCGATCAGCCGACGGCTATTGCTCAACTTGTTTCTGGGCTTGAAAAAGGCGAAAAAGAACAAACACTCCTCGGTGTTACTGGCTCTGGTAAGACCTTCACTATGGCGAATATTATTGAAAAGCGCCAAGTTCCAACGCTTATTTTGGCACATAACAAAACATTGGCGGCGCAGCTATATAGCGAGTTTAAGGCATTCTTTCCTGATAACGAAGTGCATTACTTTGTAAGTTACTTCGATTACTACCAACCCGAGGCGTACATTGCCAGTAG
>JBOHNV010000016.1:0-22538 GCA_050730895.1 Candidatus Microsaccharimonas sp. | reverse complement strand
CGCTGCCGGGTTGGTCAGAGCGTGCCGCCGAAGTTCGGCATCTGGGGTGCGCTGGGGCCATGGCCGCCACTGGAGCGCTTCTCCGCCGGAGCGGGAGTGTCATCACTGGTGCCATTCGCCTCGTGCAGCTTCTGCGCGGTGCGCTTGCCGACGCCTGCTTTGGTGATCAGGGCGTCGAGCTCATCCTTGCTCGCCATCATCTTCTCTCTTTCCGTAGGTGGATAGAAACGTGTTTATTTTATCATAATTATGGGAACTTGTAAATGGGTGTACGAGTATCGACAAAAGGCCATTGAAGGTTAATTTCCAGTCCGATGCGCTAGCTGGAGGATTGTCCATATTTTCAAGAAGCGATACGGCACCTGGCCAGTGAGTTGCCCAGAAGGACGCCGGAAGAGGATGGCTGTCATAACGCGCGAAGTCGCTGAGTGTGGCGAGTCCTACGCGCATTGCTGGATTACCAATATCCACCGAGAGGTGACCAAAGCCCCGGTCGGCTTGAGCAATATTCTGCGCGGCAAAAACAGCCATAACCTGAGGCATACTTAAGAAATCCTCGGCGCGACGTCGGCGATAGGCGGGGTCGGTAGTGCACTGCGCAATGAACTCATCTGGTGTATTTTCCCAGCTTACAAACCCTTGTAGTGCTTTTTCAAAGATTCTTCGAAGCGTTGAGTCGTACATACCATTTGTCTGTAGTTTTGGTGTTTCCGCTTCTTGGAGCGTGCCGTCTAGAAGTGTGCGTAACGTAACATCTCCATGCTTAGAGAAGGGGTGAAACCGTGTATCAAGAAGCGGCTTAAGGCAGGTGTCGTAGAGATACGACCGGTAGGACTCTTGTGGAATTGTTTCAAGCGCTTGGGCTATTGTTTCAATGAGGCCTGCATTGGCGGGATATTCGTATTCAGCAAGCGCAAGCGCAAGGTTAGATCCTTCGGCGGTTGCAAGCTGCATACCCCTATCGGGGAGGATGGTTGTTGAGAACTCTAAGTTGGGGAGTACACTGCTCCATTCAGAAAGGTGTTCGTGTAATGTATCAAGATGCTGGGTTTCTGCGTCAAAAAGTAAATGCGTCGCGTTATTATAGGTGTCAAATTGCACCCAGTTATTAGAGAGCTTTACGTAGAGCGCCCCGTGTTGAGCGAGCGGGCGTTTTATCCATTCTGATGCTGCTTGTACGATCGTTGCAAGTTTGTGCAACTGTGCGTCGCTGTTTTGCGTTGGCGATTCAGTGGATCGGTTCGCTATCTTGCGGAGGGTATGAAGAAGGAGTTCGGTGCCAGCCTCATTTCCTGGGGCTGTTACACCTCCATGAAGAATCGGTTTTTCCGCACGTTCAAAAAAACTGGCCGCTATGATAGAAGCCGAGAGGCAAGAGGGCTGCACATCAAGCTTTGGGTAACTGCCAATAAATTTTGGTGAAATCCGGTGCGGGGGATAAAAATGAGCAGATTCATCATCTTCACTTGAGCTGCTACGGCTTTTGTTGGAAATGTTATATATACGCTCGTCAAGCCAGGAAACGACTGCTATCTCCTCATCCTCGGTGGTGGCATTTTTAAGTTTTCGTACCCAGTCATGCGCATCACTCCCAAGGATAGAGAATGACTCGTCGATTATAGCCTGTCCAAATCGTTCGGTATTTTCAAGGATACGGAGGTTCGGTTGGTCGCTAAAGCTTTCGGGTTCGGCAAGGACCTCAGTGATATGAAAACTAGATCCTTTATCTAGTATATGAACGCCGTCTTTTAGTTCAAGAAGTGTACTAAGGCTTCGTGCGCCAAGCTGCTGTACAATTTTATTTTCACACGAGATAGTTTCGTAGCAGGATGATTCATGTTCGGCTAGATAAGTAGGGGTTTTTTTAAGGCAGACTTCGGTGGCATACTCAAGAAGCTCGTTAAATACCGCTTCGCTTCTTTTCTGGGTGAGTAAAAAAAGGGCCTGTTCAGTGCCCTTGACTACCGGGTTTTCCGTCTCCATATACTATTATTATATCATATTTATGTATTAGTTACAACTATATGTATACACTATATATAGCGTTGTGAAAAATAAACACAACGCTATTTTTTATTCTACAGAGGTGAACGTAAGCAGAATGGCCATGTGGTAAATTTAACTAATTAAAATGCTTGAAAAACCATATGTAGGGGCCTATAGTCATGGGTAAGCACTACATATGTAGGGGCATAAAACACACAGTTTGCAGGGAGGATTACCAACATACTCCAATGGAGTTTTTCTTGCACCCCTAATAATTAGGGAAGCACCTGGGGAGGTGTACATATACATAACGGAGTAGGGGAAATAGGGGAATGACAAACATATCAGTGGTCAAGCGTGATGGATCTCGGGAACCGTTTGACGCAAATAAGATTAATCTGGCTCTTGTGAAAGCAAGTGAAGGCCTCGATGACCAAATCTCAAAAGTAGTAGAGGTGGCATCGCAACTCCAGCTAACATTATTCGACGGTATTACCAGTGAGCAGCTCGACGAAGCGGTGATTCAAACAGCACTGCAAAACGTCAAAGACGATCCAGACTACGACAAAATCGCCGCTCGTTTACTTTTGAAGACATTATATAAGAGCATTCTTGGCGATTACGAAACGTATCCAGAGCTTCAAAAGCTTCACGAAAAATCGTTTCCAAAGTATCTAAAAGATTCAGTAAAAGATGGCTTGCTCGATGCTCGGCTTACCGACGGTCGCTTTGATATTGCAAAACTCGCTAAAGCACTCGACCCAGCAAAAGACGACCTTTCAAAGTACCTCGGGGTCATTACAAACAAAAACCGTTACGCACTTCGCAAGGGAAGTGGCGAGCCAATTGAAGTTCCACAGTTTACCCACATGCGTATTGCCATGGGGCTTTCTCTTAATACCGAAAACCCAACCGAATCGGCGCTCGACTTTTACGCGCACATGAGTAACCTCGACTACGTTCCGGGTGGTTCAACTCGCGTGAATGCCGGCGGTGCATTTCCACAACTTTCAAACTGTTTTCTTATTAACGTCGATGACGACATGGAGTCGATCGCAAAAAGTGTTCGTGACACCATGTGGATTGCAAAGGGGACTGGAGGCATTGGAATTGGCTTTTCAAAGCTTCGTGCAGCGGGGAGTCCTGTTAAAACAACCAATACCGAAAGTACTGGCCCAATTCCGTTCATGAAGATGATCGACACCGCGCTCTTTGCGGTGAGTCGTAAGGGCAAAAAAGCGGGTGCAGCAGCTATGTATATGGAAAACTGGCACTTAAACTTCCCACAATTCCTCGACCTTAAGGCCAACTCGGGTGACCCGTACCTACGTACTCGTTTTGCAAATACAGCAGTATTTATTAGCGACGAATTTATGCGCCGCGTCGAAAAAGACCAAGACTGGTACTTGTTTGACCCAGCTGACGTTATGGACCTGACTGAGCTCTACGGCGACGAATTCTCAAAGCGCTACAAAGAATACATCAAGATGGCCGAAGCTGGCAAAATCCGCCGATTTGAAAAAACCTCAGCTCGCCAACAATTCCGTGCGATTCTTATTCAGCTACAGGCAACCAGCCACCCATGGCTTACCTGGAAGGATACCATTAACGTTCGTGCACTAAACAACAACACTGGTACGATCCACCTTTCAAACCTTTGTACCGAAATTACCTTGCCACAAGACAACGATAATATCGCTGTGTGTAACTTGGTAAGTATTAATCTTTCTGCACACCTTAACGAAGATAAAACCTGGGACTTCAAGCGCCTCGAAGAAAGCGCTCGTAGCGCAATTCGTCAGCTCGACAACCTTGTCGACATCACCGAACTTCCTGTGCCAGAAGCTATGAACGCCAACAAGGCGACACGTGCGCTTGGCCTTGGGTTTATGGGCTTCACCGATGTTATCGAAAAGCTTGGCTATAGCTACGAATCCGAAGAAGCGTACGAACTCATCGACCAGCTATCTGAATACATTAGTTACTACGCGATCGACGAATCTGCAGAGCTTGCAAAAAAGCACGGCAGTTACCCGGCATTTAAGGGGAGCGGTTGGAGTCAGGGTATTCTGCCAATTGACACCATCGATAGCCTTGCTGAAGACCGCAAGGTAAAGGTGAAGATCGATCGTAAAGTACGCCTTGACTGGGACAAGCTTCGCGCCAAGGTTAAAAAAGGTATGCGTAACGCAACACTTATGGCAATTGCACCAACTGCAAACATTGCGCACATTGCCGGTACAACACCAGGCCTTGACCCGCAGTTCTCGCAGATTTTCAGTCGTTCGACTTTGAACGGGAAATTCCTTGAAGTAAATGCCAACCTCGTTAAAGACCTCAAGGACCTTGGTATCTGGGAAGAAGTAAAAGACGACCTACTTATTAATCAGGGTGATATTCAAAACATTGAGGCGATTCCTCAGCACCTCAAAGATGTCTACAAAACGAGCTTTCAGCTCTCACCGTATGCATTTATTGAAGTTGCTGCTCGTGCCCAAAAGTGGATCGATCAAGCAATTAGCCGCAATATGTATCTTGAAACTCGTGACATCGACGAATACGTTGAAATTTACACAGAGGCATGGCGCCGTGGTCTAAAAACGACATACTACCTACACGTGAAGCCACGACACCAAAGTGAACAAACAACCGTTAAGTCAAACAAGGCCGAGAAAATCACTGCTGCAAGCGGTGGCCGTAAGGTAGGTTTTGGCTTTGCAAAGGCGGCTAAGTAATGAGCGAACTACTGAGCGAAACAACACCAGAAGTAGCGCTGTACCCGGGCGTTATTAGCGAAACAATCGACCGAGCACTTGGCTTTCAAGCACTCATATCACTTGAAGAACTAGGAGGAGAATAACATGGCAGACAATCAACCACACGGAATTTTAGGTTCAGGCTTACGCGACGGCCTGCAGCTACACCCTATTCGGTACCCATGGGCGTACGATTTGTACAACCAAGCAGTTGCTAATACTTGGTTTCCAAACGAAGTACAGCTTGTTCAAGACTTAGCAGACTTTGACAAAATGACCGACGATGAAAAACACGCGCTCAAAACCGTTATTAGCTACCTCAACCCAAATGAACTGCTTATTAACAAGTCGCTTGCGTTCGGTATTTATCCGTACGTCAATGCAGCTGAGGCCCAAATTTACCTCAGCAAGCAAATGTGGGAAGAGGCCAACCACTTTATGACGTTTGAATACATTATTGAAACGTTTCCGTTTGACCGCGAAGAAATTTACGCCGCTGGATTTGGTAAGAAGTCACTTGCTGACAAAGCCGCATTCCAAAATAAGCATCTCGAAGTCATGACTTCAAAAGACCTCGACATCGATACTCTTGAAGGTAAGAAAGACTTTGTTCGTAGCCTTGTTGCGTACAATATTGTGCTCGAAGGTATCTGGTTCTACAGTGGATTTATGGTTGGTATGAGCTTCCGCCAACGCAACTTGCTCCGCAATGTCGGCTCACTACTCGACTGGATTACCCGTGACGAAAACCTGCATCTGACCTTTGGTATTAACTTGCTTCTTACGATTCTCGACGAAAACCCAGAACTGCAAACCGAAGAGTTTGCCGCTGAAATTCGCGCCTTAATTCTTGAGGCAGTTGAGCTCGAAAAAGCTTACAACGAGGACATGCTGCCAAAGGGAATTCTTGGCCTTAATGCTGACTACGTAAATCAATATGTTATGCACATGACCGATCGCCGTCTGGAAGAGCTTGGCTTTGAGCCAGAGTTCAATGTAGCGAACCCAGCAAAATGGATGGCAGCTGCTAATGACACCCTTGAGCTGGTGAACTTCTTTGAGAGCACCAATACTTCATACGAAGTAAACGCTGGAAAGTAGTAGGGGCATATGGAACACATTAAAGACATATTAAGCGATAACCTGATTGGTTCACTCGGTACACTAAACGTAGATGGGTCGCCATGGGTAACGCCGGTGCATATGTTTGCCGACGACGACGCAGTGTACTGGTTCTCAAAAGACACACACCAACACTCAAAGAATATCGAGCGCGATCCGCGCGTGAGCGTATCGCTTTGGTCGCAGGCTGGTGGCACTCGCGGCGCGTATATTTCGGGCGTTGCTACGAAGCTTTCGGCCGACGAGCTTCCAGAAGCTTTGGAAATCGTCGTGTCGGCCGTTGGTAAAGTACCACCTGTGTTTGAAAATACATCAGGATATCGGCTGCCAATTGGCCAGATTGACACTAGTAGAACATCTGAAAACCGTTGGTATTTTTACACTGAAAATCGCTAGACAAACACCATATATGGCGTATAATAATTAAACATAAGCACTACAAAATAAGAACAGGGGACAGACAAACATGAATGCAAACGCTATCATCTCAGACGAAATGACACTCGACGAAAAGCTCGCAGCTATCGATGCGGCAATGGCGACTGCTGTTGTGAATGCACAGCAAACAAGTGGCACTAATGTTGCCGCACCGCTTGACCCAGCCGACCTTACTATGTGTCTTGGTTGCCAATAGTCCCCCTGGTTTTTTAGGAGGGCAGACACCGCCGTAACAGGCGGTGTCGTTATGTCCGGCTGTTTTTATAAGGAGAAATATGGAACATCTACCCACCAACCACTTTGAAAGAAGTGACGCACAGCGACGCGAGATTTCAGTCGAAATTTACGACGCTATTACTACCTCACTTGTACATCTTCAGGCACTCCCTGGGGTTGGCCCCGAGCACTCCAGCGTTATTGAGCTGCAAGAGGAATTAGCAATTGCAGAGCGCGCGCTCACGTATTTTGATACAGAAAATACTACGGCTTACGCAGCCTAGTGCTATACTAGATATAGTGAAAACATTACTCGTTATCTTCGGTGTCACTGGTGACCTCAGCACGCGCAAGCTCTTGCCCGCCCTGAGGGATATTGTCAATGAACATGAGTCGCTTGATTTGCACCTTATGGGTGTTTCTCGTCGTGAGTTTGATATTAATGCGCTGGTGATGGATACTACCGGTAGCGACCGTCTTTCGGCTATTTCAAGTAGCATTACTATGGATGTTGCAGTAGTCGAGGACTATCAAAAGCTCAAGCAAGCAATCATGGACCACGGTGCCGACCAGACGCTTATTTACTTGTCGGTTCCTCCGGGAGCTGCGGCGCAAATTGTCGACTTACTTGGTGAAGCTGGAATTAACACACCAGACATCCGTCTTTTGTTTGAAAAGCCATTCGGGTTTGACCTTGAATCGGCGAAAGACTTTATTTCGCGCACGGCGCGGTACTTTACGGAAGAACAGACCTATCGTATCGATCACTACATGGCCAAAGAGGTGGCAGCCGAAATCGTACAGCTTCGCCGTAAGGCAGAGGTATCACATAAGCGTTGGTGTGCCGATACGGTTGAGAGTGTGACGATTGTTGCCTCGGAAAAAATTGGCATCGAAGGCCGAGCTCAGTTTTACGAACAAACGGGCGCGCTGCGCGATTTCGTACAGGGCCACCTTATGCAACTCCTTTCACTTGTACTTATGCCGCAAGCAACGATTAATGACGAACTTCCAACGCAGCGCCTGAGGGCCTTGAAACAGCTCAAAACAGTGAGCCCAGACCAAAGTGTTCGCGGTCAATACGACACATACCAAGAAGAAGTTGAAAACCCAGGCAGTACAACTGAAACGTTTGTAGCTCTTGAGCTTGAAAGCGCCGACCCAGAATGGGTGGGTGTTCCACTCCGCTTAGTTACGGGCAAAGCGCTCGACGAAAAACGCTCATACATAGAGATTAAAGGAAAAGACGGCAGTGTGAGTTTCTTCGAAGAAGGTGCGGTAAGAGCCGATACCGTCGACCGCAAACTCGACGCCTACGAACGTGTATTGTTAGGTGCCATAGACGCGAATGAAGCATTATTTACCAGCGGCGAAGAAGTACTTGAATCGTGGCGAGTTTTGGCATCAGTGCAAGAGCATTGGTCGATGGATTCGGCCGAGTTAAAGCAGTATCCAAAGGGTGCGCACTACAGCCAGGTCTTTTCGCGCTAACGCTACTGCTAGTGTAGTGAAAATACTACAACACTCTACCTGTAGCGCTTTGCTATAGTTTGGTGCTACAATGAAACCCCATGGAGGTGCAGACTAAAATGGGGAATAAACAAAAATATATCTTTGTAACTGGAGGGGTGCTTTCGGGTGTTGGTAAGGGTATTACCGCAGCTAGCATTGGTGCCATCTTGCAGGCCAAGGGGGCAACCGTCTCTATTCAAAAGTGCGACCCGTATCTCAATGTAGATGCGGGTCTTTTGAATCCACGCGAACACGGTGAATGTTTTGTCACAAAAGATGGCGCAGAAACCGACTTGGACCTTGGTCACTACGAACGCTTTTTGGATTTAGAATTGACGCAAAAAAACGCGACACTCTCGGGCCGTTTAATGAGTCAGCTTATTGCCGACGAGCGTGCGGGTAAATTTAACGGACAAACAATTCAACTTGTGCCGCACTTAACCGGTGCTATTAAAGATGCTATCGAACAGGCTGGCGAGGGTTCGGATATTCACATTGTTGAAATCGGCGGAACAGTAGGGGACTACGAAGGGCTCAGCTTTGTCGAAGCGATTCGTGATTTTGCTAGCCGTGTTGGTCGAGAAAACTGTTTTTATGTGCATGTTGTATATGTGCCATTTATTCAAACGAGCAAAGAATTTAAGTCGAAGCCAGCTCAAAATGCACTCAATGATTTGCGTGGCTTTGGTATTGTACCGGACTGCGTCGTGGTACGTACCGACGACCCAGCGCCAGGTTCGATTGCCGATAAAATTGCTCGATTTAGCGGTGTGTCTGAGGATGCGGTTATCTTGCTACCA
Source organism: Candidatus Microsaccharimonas sp. (assembly GCA_050730895.1). Classification (GTDB taxonomy): domain Bacteria; phylum Patescibacteriota; class Saccharimonadia; order Saccharimonadales; family Saccharimonadaceae; genus Microsaccharimonas. The sequence continues at coordinate 13,708 of JBOHNV010000016.1, read as the reverse complement.
AACGCCCACACTGTATATGAAGTACCAATGACGGTACATGCCAGCGGTATTGGCCGTGTACTCGAGCGTTTTACGGGAAATACAAAAGAACCGGATCTCTCGAAATGGCGAAAGCTTGCCGAGGCGCAAGAAACTCGGTATCCGAGCACAGTGAAAATTGGCATGATTGCCAAGTACTTAGATAACGAGGATACGTACATCTCGGTTATTGAGGCCCTAAAAGCAGCGGCTTGGCAGGAAAAGGTGAACCTCGACCTTAAGTGGTTGAGCGCTGAAGAAGCAACCGATGCCGACCTGGAAGCGGTTGACGGCATATTGGTTCCTGGCGGATTTGGTCAGCGAGGTATTGAAGGGAAAATTCAGGCAGCAACCTATGCGCTTGATGCGAAAAAACCCTACCTTGGGCTTTGCCTCGGACTGCAGGTGGCGGTTATTGCGGCAGCTCGAAAGGCAGGTCTAAAAGACGCCAATAGTACCGAGTTTAACCCAGATACAAAGCATGGTGTCGTCTATATTATGGAGGGCCAAGCGGGTAAAGAGTCGACCGGCGGAACACTGCGTCTTGGTGATTATGAGGCGGTACTTGAAAAAGGCTCAAAGGTGGCCGAAGCGTATGGCACTAAAAAAACAACCGAACGCCATCGCCATCGGTATGAAGTGAATCAAAAGTTTAAAAAAGAAATTGAGGCTGGTGGACTAGCAATAACTGGAACCTCACCAGACGGAACGCTGGTTGAATACGTTGAAGCAAAGGAGCATCCGTACTTTGTGGCTACACAGGCGCATCCTGAATTCCGTAGCCGACCAGACCGGCCACATCCGCTATTTGTCGGACTTATTAAGGCCGCATCACAGTAGATATGCGCTTCTAAAGCTCGGCTTGGCGATAACTAAGTGAATAAAAGATTCGCTGATCGGCATAGCGAACTTTGCCGCACGATAGGTCACTATCGTCAATTGAATCGTCGACTTTTTGGGCAATTTCTTGGCTAATAACGTATCGAATAACAATATTAACGCCATTGTATGTATTAGAGCATTCGTACTTTGTGTCGCCCTCATTGTCATAAAACCATTCACTCGTTTGAACACCTTGAACAGACGGGACACTTTGAAGATATTTTTGAAGGTTAGGGGTGTCGTTGATCATTTGCGAGAGAGGGATGCCGCCGCCTGCTATCGGGTCGGCGGGCCATTCCGTTAACGAATCTTCGATTAACCAGAGCCGCATGGATTTCTCCACCTGGCGAAGTCCACTGCTTACAGCAGAAGATTGCGACGATGATTTTATTCCGTTGTAAGAGACGATGGTAATACTGGCGAGTATGGCTATAACCACAATCACGATAAGAAGTTCGACAATAGTGAATCCTATCCTAAACTTTTCTCCACCCATAGTAGTTTCAGTATACCATGGTGCTTAGAGTACACTGTAGAGATTTTAGGGGTATCTATAGGGGTAGTGGTATAATAAACCCCAATGGAACAACAACTTACTCAAATTATCAAAGACCTATACGACCTCGATGTAACACCGCAAATTTCTCGACCGGCTCCTGAATTTGGCGACTACGCAACCAATGTCGCATTACAACTTGCTGGCAAGCTTGGTAAAAACCCGCGTGAAGTTGCCGAAGCTATCGCAACAAAACTCCGTGAGACCGGAAGCTTTTCAGATGTCACTATTGCAGGCCCTGGTTTTATTAATGTCCGCGTATCGGGCGCTTCGGTTGCACGCCAGTTGAACGATGCATGGTCTAAAACATACGGTGAAAACCAAGACGGTGCTGGTAAAACGGTCGTTGTTGAGTACCCAAGTCCAAACATGGCAAAGCCATATAGCGTGGGGCACCTTCGTCCGGGAAACCAAGGTTGGGCAGCTCGCCAACTTATGAAAGCTACTGGTTGGAATGTTATTACCGACAATCATCTTGGTGACTATGGCGCACCGCTTGGTATTTGGATTACCGGCTTCTTAAAATTTAGCAGTGAAGAAGCGCTTGCCAAAGACGGCGTATACGAACTCGGGCGTGTGTATGTTGCTATGAAAAAAGCGCTCAAAGAAGAATCCGAACGGGGTGAGGCGGCGCTCGCTAGTGAAGTTCAAGATTGGCTTTTGAAATACGAAGCAGGCGATGATGAAGCCGTGCAGTATAGTCAGCGCTTTAACGCAATTTCACTCGACCATATTCACAGCGTAATGAGTCGTCTTAATATCTCAACCGACCACGAAATGGGAGAGGCTTTTTTTGCAGCCAAAGGTAAAGAAGCGGTCAAAACATTACTCGATAGTGGAGTAGCCGTACAAAACGAAGACGGTTCAATTATTGTGCCGCTCGACGAATTTGGGTTTGATGTGCCGCTGCTTGTACAAAAAAGTAATGGTGCAGCTTTGTATGCAACCACCGACCTCGCAACAATTCTGTATCGCGAAGAAAACTGGCACCCCGATAAAGTTATTTACGCCGTAGGTGCTGAACAACAATTTTATTTCTCACAGCTATTTGCAATGGCCAAAAAGCTCGGCATTACAACCGAACTTGAGCACCTTTGGTTTGGTACTATCGACCAGTTAAATGAGGATGGAACGCGCGAAAAAATGAGTAGCCGCAAGGGCGTGGTTCTTATGGAGGAACTTCTTAACGAAGCCGAGAATAAGGCACGAAGTGTGGTTGAGGGTCGCGATGTTTCTGAAGAAGATGTAAAGAAAATTGCACTCGGAGCAATTAAGTTTAGTGACTTTATCTCCGACCGTCGCACTAACATTTTGTTCGACTGGGACACGATTTTTGCGCTTACCGGCGTGAGTGGACCCTACGTACAATATGCAGCTGTTCGCGTTAACAAAATCCTTCGCGAAAACGGAGCAGGTGAGGCCTTCGACGAAGCGTACGATTACACTGCTGAAAAAGACGTCATTGCAAAGCTTCTTGAGTACCCAGAGGCCGTCCGCCGGGCTGCAAACGAACTTGAGCCACACAAGGTGTCAAATTATTTGTACGAACTTGCCCGTGAATTAAACCGCTATTACGAAGCAACTCCTGTTGCTACGGGCGATATTACGCCAGAAGTAAGTGCTGCGCGTCTCGGTGTACTCGTCAAGGCCTCACAGGTATTTAGGCACGGCCTCGGCCTTTTGGGTATTGAAGTTCCCGAACAAATGTAACGCCCACTTGCGATAAACAGAGGGGTGGGAGTATAATAACCCTACTATGATAGTGATTTCACATCAACCATGTATGCTGCTCGGCCTCATGCTCGATGCGTCCTCGACGTCGTAGTTTCGGTTTTTGTAGAAATAGAAACGCGTCGAGGGGATCACCTCGACGCGTTTTAAGTCTACGAAATCCGTAGCACCCTGTGTAGCTCAAATGGGCTCGCACGTTCACAATCAGGAGGAATAATGCAGGCAGAAACGGTTTCATCTGCACGAATGCAGGTGCTCGAGCGCCTCGAAGCCGGCCCTGTGGTCGTTACCGCTGGGTCCATGTTCGACAAGAACTTGTGGAACGCAATGCAGCTCGAACATATCAACGTAACGGCGCTTTCCGAGGCTGTCACCGAGATGTACAAAGACGGACTCCTTTCGATGGCAGAGGGGACCGTACAGAAAACTGTTGTAATTGGCGATGGGTCAGACGCAAGCGTTGAGGCTGGTATTGTACGCTATGGCAAGCGGCGAGAGCAGCTGCGCACATACGCGCTGACTGATCGTGGCAGGCGAGAGCTTCAGCGACAGCTGGACCGTCGCAACGCAATGCCGTAACCTCTGCAGCGCGCACACTCACCAAGTTGGTGGTTGCCGAGTGGGGTTCGGGCCAAAAGCCTTTGAGCCCCACTCGCGCCCATTTATTCCTCCTGATCCTCCATCCTGCTTGAAATGATATACTAAGAAAAATGGTGGTAATGAAGGAGACCTATATGGCATCGAATCAGAAAAACACGCAATCTACAAAGACTACGGAGCGTCGCAAGAAAGCAGCTGCAAAAGCAAAAAACATTGCAACTGGTGGTGCTGAGCACGTAAAAGGCCACGTTGGTGGATTTTTCGACTTTGTTCGTTCGCAGGGCGTCATTGGTTTAGCGGTTGGTCTTGCGATTGGTACCGCAGCTGGTGATACAGTCCGCAAACTTGTAGAAGGATTTATTAACCCAATTGTTCAATTTGTCGTGGGTTCAGGCGATAAGCTCAACTCCTCAGTGTGGCACGTTGAATTGTTCGGTCGCACGGCAGACTTCGCGTGGGGTGCAGCACTTTCTTCAGCCATCACACTCGTTGCTACCGCACTTGTTATTTACTGGCTCGTCAACATTTTCAAACTCGATAAAATCGACAAGAAGAAAAGCTAATGGACGCCAAGCTGCGCAATAAAATGCAAAAGCATGTGCTTTGGATTGATCTTGAAATGACAGGGCTCGACCCGGTTGAAGATAGAATCCTTGAAGTCGGCGCAATTGTGACCGACTGGAATTTCAAAGAAATCGCTACCTATGAGGCTGCTATCTTGGTGGGGCCACGGTTGGTTGAGCGACGTATGTTTAAGGGGCCATCAAAAGATTTCTGGGAGTCGGTTCCAGAGACACGTGACGCCCTCATTGCACAAAATAAAGAAAAAGGTCGTTCTGGCCGTACTATCGAAAACGAACTATTGGCATTTTTAGACGAGCATTTCGAAGAGGGGACACCGATTATCTTAGCGGGCAACTCAATTCATATGGACCGCCGCTTTATCGAGAACGAATGGCATCGATTAAATGCGCGCCTTCACTACCGTATGCTCGATGTATCAGCTTGGAAAGTAGTCTTTGAAGGCAAGTTCAAAAAGAAATTTTCGAAGCGAGAAGAACACCGCGCATTGGATGATATTAGAGGGAGCATCGAAGAACTCCGCTACTACCTTACGAAGTTTAAAAAGACTTCATAATTGAATGCTACAATAACAACATGAAGCTGGTGAGAGATCGTGCAAAACTCTGGTGGTTTATCGTTGTATTGGTGTTTGCCGGTGCAATCGCAACCACAGCTATCTATATGATATGGTTCCAGCCGCAGCGCGTGAGTTCTCCAACGGCCGTAGTTCAAGCTCCGACGCCAAAACCAGTCAGTCTGAGCGCAAATACACTCTTTCTGGGCAATGTCTACTGGGGTCGGTACATTAACGACTGGTCGATGAAAAGCCCGCTCAAAACAGCCTATCCATTTTCGGGCCTGAGTGCATTTAACCGCGAATCATATGACGCCTGGATAGCTGGCCTTGAGTGCCCAACGGTTGCTGGTTTTACACAGACGTCTGCCGAGGAAGATGAGACACTTTCGTTTAACTGTTCACCCGACTATCTCCCCGAAGCCGCTAAGTGGTTCAACATCTTTACCTTGGCGAATAACCATACCGACAATCGCGAGGCGGCCGGTTTTGAAGAAACCAAACAGCAGCTCGACAAACACGGTATTCAGTACTTTGGACATTACGATCCCTACGCCAAAGAAGAAGCCTGCGAGGTGATTGCCATGCCCGTTTCGGTCACGTACGACAACGACGAAGTAAAAAAAGAAAAACTACCAATGGCGTTTTGTGGGTTCCATGGCGTGTTTAAAATTCCACCTGCTGAAACAATTGCCCAAATTGAAAAGTACGCAGATAGTATGCCTGTTATCGCCATGCCCCATATGGGCGCCGAATATGTTCCTGAGCCAGACCAAATAAAAACCTCAACCTATCGAGCTATGATCGATGCTGGCGCAGATATTGTACTCGGCGACCATCCACACTGGGTGCAAAGCACCGAAAGCTACAAAGGGAAACTCATCGTGTATTCTATGGGTAACTTTATGTTCGACCAGCAGGGGAGTATTGAATTAACTCGCTCGGCGGGTATAAACGTTGTTATGAGTACAACAGATACTTCAAGCGAACAACTGAGTAAATGGACAAAGCTTGGCGAAGACTGCGCTACGTTTAAAGACACGTGTCTTGAGAAGGCCCAAGAAGGTAATCTGCAAGAAATAGCCCTCCAGTATAGGTACAGGGTGGTAGGTACAAACAACGAAGGCAAGCTGGCAAAACCGGCAACAGCTGCCGAACAGGCGTCAATTTTGCAGCGTCTAAATTGGGTAAATACCATGAATCAGTTGCAGTCACCTCATGGTAGCCTGTAAAATAGCACTATGACCCATAAAGAATTTGAAGAATATCTCCTGAGTTTTCCAAACACGTGGCTTGATTTTCCGTTTGGCGAAGGCACGAGCGTGTATAAGGTGGGCAACAAAGAAGCAAACGACGGTAAGCTTTTTGCGCTTATTGCCGATGGAAGTAAACCACTTCGTATTAGCTTAAAATGCGACCCGCAACTTGCCGAGAACCTTCGTGAGAAATACGAAAGTGTACTCCCTGGCTATCATCTTAGTAAAAAGCACTGGAACACCATTTTATATACTGGCCAACTTTCCGATGACGAAATTAAAGACCTTGCTCGCTTGAGCTATCGACTCGTTACCGAGTAATAAATCATCGATATAAACTTATTCGTTTGATGCGCTAAACTTCGAAATTGCGTCGTACGACGGTTTTAAGTTGTCGTAGGTGGTAGAAAGGAAGTCTTTCGTCGCCTGGCTACCACCCGCTGCGTAGAGGCGCTCAAGAAGCGAGAGGATGGTTGCAAGCTGGTAGCTCATCTCGCGCGCGTAGGTGCTGTCGTATTTAGCATTGAGCCGGCCGTCTTCAAGTCGTTCGGTGATTCCTGTGGTTGTTTCTTGGGTAACAATACTCGGCGTGATTTTTTTGGCTTCAATGTCGCGTCTTACGAGGTGTTCGGCGAGGTCGCGTTGCGTATTGGTAATTGTGAGTCGAATATCGCTGTTGTACGAACGAAGCTGCGAGTTTTTTATTTTCGAGGTTGAACTATCAACCACGGCAGAGGTTGCATCAAGGCGTGCTACAAGACGCTCCCAGGGCTCTCTGTTTGCACCGGCAACCGCATTTCCAATGACCACTAAAATGATAACGAGAATGAGGGCAATGCCCGCCAAAAAAAGGATAGAGCGCACATTAAGGGTAAACAGTTGCCGTTTTGGAGCCTGTGGTGCGATCTGGTTCAGGTAATCGAGTGGGGTTTGCCCATTTTGCGGATTCATATCCCCATTTAAGCATAATCAATAACAGAGGTAAAGGGTGCTATACTATAGGTATGCAAGATGCCAAAGAAGAGGTTCGGTCACGGCTTAATATCGAAGACGTCGTAAGTGAGTACGTGCAGCTTAAGCGTGCCGGGCGAAACTTTAAGGGGTTAAGTCCGTTTACTGGCGAGCGAACGCCGAGCTTCATTGTGAGTCCTGAAAAGAATATTTGGCATGACTTTTCTTCAAATAAAGGGGGCGATATCTTCAGCTTCATCATGGAAGTGGAGGGGATCGACTTTCGTGAGGCGCTACAGCTTTTGGCGCAGCGTGCTGGCGTTGATCTTTCAAAGTACAACTCTGGCGAAAATCAAGAATATGCACGGCTAAAACGCCGACTCCTTGAGGCGCACCAGCTAGCAGCCCGTTATTACCAGCAGAGTCTTTTACAAAATGATCGAGCACTCGAATACGTGTTTAAAAAACGTGGCCTGAGCAAAGAAATTGTGCAAATCTTTCAAATTGGCTATGCACCCGATAGCGGCGACGCGCTGGTGCAATTCCTTACTAAAAAAGGCTTTAGCAAAAATGAGTTATCACAAGGCGGACTGCTTAACCGGTTTGGAGGTGATCTTTTCCGTGGCCGGATGATGGTGCCGCTAATGGATGCTTCTGGGCAGGTGATCGGCTTTACGGGCCGTATTCTCACCGATGAGCCAAATGCGCCAAAATACTTAAACACGCCACAGTCGCCGCTCTACGACAAGAGTCGTCATGTTTTTGGGCTTAGCCAAGCAAAAGAGGCGATTCGAAAAGGTGATTACGCGGTTATCGTAGAGGGAAACCTTGATGTTGTGAGTAGCCACCAGGCGGGTGTCACGCAAGTTGTTGCAACAGCCGGAACGGCGCTGACTGAATCACACCTCAAAGCATTGGTTCGACTGAGTCCTAATGTACGCCTTGGGTTTGATGGCGACTCGGCCGGGCTTGCTGCAACTGAACGCGCGATCCCTATTGCGCAACAAGTTGGTATCGACCTTACTATCGTTACCCTGCCTGATGACGTTAAAGACCCTGACGAACTCATTCAGCAAGACCCAACGCTCTGGCAAAAGGCAATTGACGATGCAGAAAATGTCGTCGACTGGCTCCTTGTTCAGTATACAAAGCGCGAAGATATGACCGCACCAATCGGAAAACGTCGCTTCACAACGGCTGCTTTGCAGGTTGTCCGCGCGTTGAACGACCCCGTAGAACAAGAGCACTTTATGAAGAAAATAGCCGACTATACGTCAACTTCACTCGACACAGTGCAAACAAAGCTCAATTCGGTCGAGGTTGAAGAGACCACAAAAGAATTACGACCAGTTAATATTACCGAAGAGGTGAAGCAAGACCCGGCCGCACATCAAGACAGCATGCTTGCACTTGCTTTGATAGACCCAGCCAGTAGGGAGCTTTTGGCTGAAATTACTGAAGATATGCTCGAAACTGACGAACGAAAAGAAGTCTTACGATTTGTTCGCCGCACCACCGAAACTATCCAAGGAACCCCGAAAGACTTGCAAGATTACGACACCTATGTCAAAATATTACTATTAAAGGCCGATACACGGTACGGGGAGTGGGACGACAAAGATCGCTACCACGAAGAAGCCCGCCTGGTCCGCCTCACTAAATTAGAACACAAGCAAATACGAAAAGACGCATTAACCAAAGCCCTCCGGGAAGCAGAAGATATCGGTAACGAACCCGAAGCCCTGCGAATTCGGCAAGAGCTCAATGAACTCATAAAGGAGACACCACGTGCCAAGAGGTAAGAAAAAAGAAGAGCCAATTATTGAAGACGAAGCAACCCTAGAAGGTGCTGAACCAGCCGTTGTTGATGCAAGCGGCGGTGCACTATCGATTGACTTTGAGGGCCCGGCTGCCGAGGATCTTGAAGAAGAGGAAGCAACCGACGAAGATCTTTTAAGCCAAGAACAATATTTTGATGACGCAAGCGACGACAGTGTCCGTTTGTATCTTCGTGAAATTGGTAAAATTCCACTTCTTAACGCCGAAGAAGAGCTTGCGCTCGCGCAACGCGTTGTTGCGGGTGAAAAGAAGGCTAAGGATAAGATGGCCGAAGCCAACATGCGTCTTGTTGTCTCGATCGCGAAGCGCTACAGCGGCCGTGGTCTCGACTTTCTTGATCTGATTCAAGAGGGAAACACCGGACTCCTTCGTGCGGTTGAAAAGTTCGATCCAGACAAGGGTTTTAAGTTCTCAACCTACGCTACGTGGTGGATCCGCCAGGCTATTACTCGTGCTATTGCCGACCAAGCCCGTACCATTCGTATTCCAGTGCACATGGTTGAAACGATTAACAAGTTGCTCCGTACACAGCGTCGCATGACCCAAGAGCTCAACCGTGAACCAACCATCGAAGAGCTCGCCAAAGAACTTGAAATGGAACCAGAAAAAGTTGAATACGTTATGAAGATTAAGCAAGATATTACTTCGCTTGACGCCGGTGTTGGCCGTGACGGTGACGAAGAAGATTCTGTGCTTCGTGACTTTATTGAAGACGAAGAAAGCGCAACCCCAGAGGAATCTGCTGCATCACAACTCCTAAAAGAGCAAGTGCAAGAAATTCTTTCAACGCTTTCTGACCGTGAGCAAAAGATCATCAAGATGCGCTTTGGCCTTGAAAACGGCAAAAGCCACACCCTTGAAGAAGTAGGTCAAGAATTTGCCGTTACCCGTGAGCGTATCCGTCAAATTGAAGCCAAGGCGCTTGCCAAGCTTCGTAAGCACAAAGACTCAAAGAAGCTTCACGACTACCTAAGCTAGAGCTCGTAAAAGCATAAAAACAAGACTCCGCGTATGGGGTCTTGTTTTTATGGTGCTTATGATTCCTATTCACTCTGTAAAATGGTATGATAACCCCGATGGAGCGATTTAACGGGAAAGCATCTTTTTCTAGGCGAACACATGGTAGTGAGCGCCGTGGGGTGACGCCGGTACCAGATACGAATTTCGCATATCAACTGCATCAGTCACGCAAAGACCGTGAACGAGTTATTGAGCTGATGAATAAACACCGTGAGCGTATTCACGGCGCCGAAGAGGACTACGGACTCGGTAATAGAGAATTGCCAGCATTTAAGCATAAGGCTGAGCTTGTTGCTAATATTGAATCACACAAGGCGGTAATCGTGGGCGGTGAAACGGGGAGCGGCAAGAGCACGCAGCTTCCACAATACCTTTACGAGGCTGGCTACGATATGACGCTTGTATTGGTGCCGCGCCGCATTATTGCCGATGGGCTCGGTGATCGAATACGTGAAGAGCTCAGCGACCAAATCGAAGATTTTAAGCCCGAAGAAACCGTCGGTATTATTCACGGTGAACGCGTTGAGCGACACGAAGACAATAAAATTGTCGTTATGACGCCAAACACCTTTATTAAAATGGCAAAAGATTTTCGCGAGCAATACGGCGACAAAAAAGTGGCAATTATTGCTGATGAGATACACGAAGCAAACTTATTTACAGAAATTGCAGCCGGTGTGGCGGCACTTTCGGTGGAGAAGCACGACTCTTGGCGTCTTGTTGCAGCGAGCGCAACGCACAATGCCGAAACGCTCCAGCGACCGTTTCAAAAGCTGAACGATGGCTACGTGCCAACCGTAGAGATAAAGGGTCGCCCGTTTACGGTTGAACTTCAAGAAGAGCCCGAACTGAGCCCAATGCAAGCCTACGCCCGAGACGGCCATAATCACCAGAAATCGATGATTTTTACCTCTGGGAAGAAGGAAATTGAACACATCATTAACGAAACACGTCGAGAGCTCGAGAAGAGGGAAAAGAATGCCTCGTCTGAAGTGGTGTTTCGCGTACTGCACGGTGAACTTACAGAGTTTGAACTTTCGCATATTGATGACCCAGTCCCCGAGGGGCGCCGCTTAGTGATTGTTTCATCACCGGCAGGTATGTCGGGTATTACTATTCCGGGCGTTACGTACGTAGCAACAGATGGCACAATCAATCGCTCTGAGCTCGATGACGAGAATGCCGAAGGGCTTCGTCGTCGATATCTTTCGCGCGCCGGCGTTACGCAGCAAATTGGCCGTGCTGGTCGCGATACACCCGGCGGAATTGGGGTGCTTTGTGCGCCTGTTATGACCGAACGACCAAAGGGACTGCGGGGTAGATCGCGCGAGGATACCGATAAGTTAGTGGGTGAGGGTACTTCGCGGATGCCGTATGTTCCATTTGCTCACGCCGACCGTGGTGATCATGAGCCACCAGAAATTTATAATACAAACCTATCGCGTATTGTGTTGTCGGTGGCTTCGGCTGATTACGATTTCTCTGGGGTAAATGAATATATTCCACACCCGGTGCAAAAACTAAGTATTATTGCCGCCGAAAAAGCGCTTGCTCGTCTGGGTGCACTTGATGCCGATCGAAACGTCACTTCAATTGGTCGGTACATGGATAAGTTTCCGATTATTCCAGAGCTTGCTCGGGGGCTGTACGAGGCAAGTCGACGCAATACGGTGCAACATATGGCACGGGCGGCGTTTATTGCTGCTGCTGTCGATGTAGGTGGGCTTGAAGATCATCGTGCAACAGCAGATGCTACGATGACTCGAAAGCAGTTGATTCGCCCAACCACAGCCGATGATTTTATTGCGCAGCTCGATCTCATGACAAAGCTCTACGAGCGAACCGATGAAGAATGGAACGGCTATGACTTCGTAGAACGCCACGGGCTTCACCCTAAGCGTGTAGAGCGAGTACGCAAATCAGCACGCAAGATCCTAGGGGTGATGAAGTTACACCCTCAAAACATTGTTGTAACGGCACCTATTCCCGACGAAGAACGTGCGCTCCGTGAAGACTTTACTGCGGGCTTCTTGGACCTTATTCACGAAGATGTTGGAACTGCACCGCGTTCAAGGAAGGTGATCTATCGAAACATTCATGGTTCAAGCGAATCAAAGGTGCGCACAATTAGCGATCGGTCATCTTCTACAATTACACGTCACCAGCTTGTTGCGGGTATCCCGCGCTATTACATGAAAGGTGAACGAAAAGACGGCACGTCAATTAAGCACGATATTATCGATCATGTATTTATTGTAGATCCTGCCGTTGTGGGTCGTTTCGCAGTACAGAATAACTTAATTCACGGTACGTCGAAGCCAAGCATGGAGGGCGACCAATTAGTTGATTACGAGCAGGGAAGCTTTGGATCTATTTTAGTCGGTGCTCCGAAGAAACACACTAACGTTGAAGTTGTTTCAAAAGAAGGGCAAGAAGTTCTTGTAAACTATGTGCTTAAAAACCAAGGTAGGGTTCAGCGAGCGCTCCGAGACCTTGCAAACGAGTTGCAGGAGCTACAGCAGCGCACCCCCGCTGAAATACTAGATGCGCTTCGCAACCCAAGCGCACCAGCGGATATCACGCAAGAAACGGTGACCGAGATGATACGTAATGTTGTATCCAAAACAACATCTGCGCACGGCGTAGAGAATCAGCTTGCAGAAATGGCCTATAGTGGAAATATTACACTTGCTAAGTATTTTGATCCCGAGAGTGTCCAGAAACTAAAGGCTATGTCTCCGCAACAGATTGCACTTGCTGGTGATATCGTTCCACTTCGTTACGAAGACGGCGTGCCATACATTGCGGGAGCTACTAAGCGACAACTCAGTAAGACAAAGGAGCCGATTTTCCTTCCAGATGGTCGTGAAGTGCTTCGTCAACGCATGGCTCCGGACGGCGGCAAAGAGCGCGTTTCATTTGGTCGTCAGTTAATCGCCGAATAGGCTTTACGCCAGCGATGCAAGAGGCGACTAAAACTCAAGTTCGCGCGTCAAGGCGTTGAGTTGTTCGTCAAAGTGCTCGATTGAACCGTTATTAATAAGGTAATGGTCGGCAATGGCAATTGGCCCACCTTTTTCGAGGTTTTCAATTTCAGCAGTATCGCGGTTGTATGCTTCAGAAGAGGTGAGTGGGCGTACCGGGCGTTGGCTGAGGCGGTGATAGCGAAGACGACGCGGTGCGACGACAGCGGCAAGAATCAGGTCGCCAGGAAAGGCTTGTTTCAATATCTTGTATTCGGTCCAGGTGTAGAGGCCGTCGGCAATGATGCGACGTTGACCAGCAGCAGCGAGATTGTGAATTTGTTCAACGATTCGATTTACAACGACATCTTTGCCGTGTTTTTCGCGAAGCTCTTCACGAAAGACCTTTTCGTTCTCGGCGTTAATTTCGATACCGGCTTCTTTCATGGCTTCAAGAACGACGCCGCCAAAATAGACCTTAGGAAAACCTTTGTCGGTAAAATGTTCAACGGCGGTAGATTTTCCAGCTCCAGGAAGTCCAACAAAAGCAAGAATTTTCAAATTGTCATGGGTGTCGGTATGTGTCATAACTTTATTGTAACAGATAAAGCGCTTCTGCTTAACGGATGATAAGATGCTATACTAAACGATATGAAGAAGCTAGCGATTATTGACGGAAAATCTGTATTTTATCGCGGCTATTACGCGATGCCGGGGCTCGCACTGCCCGACGGTACTCCAACCGGTGGTGTAT
>JBOHNV010000015.1:0-24147 GCA_050730895.1 Candidatus Microsaccharimonas sp. | reverse complement strand
CGTTTCATACTTCCTCAAGCTCCCATACATTTCGAATAATTTTATCTTTCGAGGTTGGATTTACTTCGACAAGTTCGACGGTGGAAAGCCTTGCAAGCTCCCCTTCTTGAATCGCCCGCCCCTCTACATAGGTAATATGCGGGTTAAAGTTCTCGAATGCCCACTCAGGGTTTCGAATTTCGCCGTCATTACGCTGAATAATTTCGCCCAGTACCGCATGTAGTGCAATGAGCGTTGCACCCGAACCGAGCGTCTGAACCCGGCGCACCGGCACGTCGTTATTTGGACCGAATTCGGCATTATCGATGCCGAGTATTTCTAATGGCGAGAATCCTTGAACAGCACTGCCGACTTGTTCGGCAAATGCTTCCCTACGAAAATCTGGCAGTTTAAAATACTGCCAGATAGTCACATGACGAGGAAGCCCTTTTGGGAATACATCGCCCTCATTAATGGGGTCGAGGCTGCTTGTAATAAGCAGTTCAGACATGTTAGTCTTTCTTTCGCTCACGGTAGGCGCCGGTTTCTGTATCAACAGAAATCACATCACCTGTTTTGATGAACGCAGGGACCTTTACAACAAGACCGGTTTCGAGTGTGGCGTCTTTAAGTACGCTACTCGTGGTGTCGCCCTTTACAACGTCTTCTGCGTAGGTCACCTCAAGGTAGAGGTTCTTTGGAAGTTCGACGTTAATAACGGTACCTTCAAAAAACTGGAGGCTAAGGCTGTCGCCTTCTTTTAGGTACGGTGCAGCATCGGCACATACGTCAGCTGGAAGCTGAAATTGTTCGAAGCTATTAGGATCCATAAAGTGGAAATCATCAGCATCTTTGTAGAGGTACTGTACGGTTTGGTACGACACTTCTGCTGAGTCGATTTTTTCCTGGCCTTTGTAGGTCTTTGGAATCACTGCACCATCGATAAGGTTTTTAATGCGGACATTCACGATGCTTCCACCGCGGCCCATTACCTTTTGATTGTAGTCTATAACCTTAAAAGGCTTGCCGTCTATTTGGACGACAACGCCTTTTTTAAGGTCAGTTGGTTGCAACTGAGCCATGCTAAATTACCCTTGTGCTACGAATGGTAGTAGTGCAAGGTGACGAGCACGCTTGATAGCAACGGCGAGTTGACGCTGTTGCTTTGCGCTAAGACCGGTCTTACCGATTGGTTCGATTTGGCCGTAAATGTTTACGTAACGCTGCAAAGTCTTTACATCTTTGTAGTCAAAGTATGCAGGCGTATCTTTCTTAAGTCGTTTTGCCATTTTATTATTCTCCTAAAATATGCGGTTAACGTGTACCAACCGACTAGAATGGAATTTCTGATAGGTCGATTGGCTTGTCGTCGATGTCTTCAATGACGACGTCTTTGCTCTTACTTGAAGCGCTTGAGCTTGAGGCTGCAGGTGCACCATCGCCACCGTTAGGACCATCAAGGAATGTTACGTCGGTTGCAACAACTTCAATGCGAGATTGCTTTTTACCGGTTTCCTTGTCGTCCCAGGTGTCTTGGCGAAGGCGACCTTGTACAAGAACACGACGGCCCTTAGCAAGATATTGGATAACCAAATCGCCAAGCTTTTCCCATGCTGTTACGTTGAAGAAATCAGCAGCGTCTTCTTGACCACCGCGGTCAACCGCAATACCAAAGCTTGCAATTGTCTTACCTGTGGTTGTTGTACGCTGTTCTGGGTCGCGTGTAAGGCGCCCCATAAGGATAACTTGGTTAATGCTTCGTGCCATGTTCGTATACTCCCCTCTACTCTTGTTGTGAAGCCCTAGGCTTCGTTAGTTTCGTCTGAAGCTTCTTGAGCCTTTTTCGCCTGTTCAGCAAGTGCTGCACGCGCCTTTGGATCAACTGTTACTAATAGGTAACGGAGGACTTCTTCGGTAATGTTAAATGTGTTACTAATCTTAAGCGGTGCATCTGCTGGAAGTGCAACGTCCATGTAGACGTACACCGCAAATTCTTCGCGCTTGATTGGGTACTGAAGCTTCTTTTTGCCCCAGTTGTCCTCGCGGACGATGCTACCACCAGCGTTCGTGATAATATCGCGAACCTTTGTAAGTGGTGTCTCCAGATCTGCTTCGAGGTCTGGGTGGATAAGAACGGTAAGTTCGTATTCCTTCACTAGTGTCTCCTTTTGGAATCCTGTTTTTTGGTGCTTAGTGTGGCGCCTTAAAACGGATGCTTGCCCTTCTCCCTTTTCCGAGTGCGTGTGTATAGCGCACGCGGGCGGCAAGCTTGAGTTGATAACAGTGGTAATTATACCGTAGATTGGCATAATTTGCAAGGGGTGGCACTCGCACTCCTCGCCTATTCATTAGTATGGCAGGTGAATATTAAATCGGAATGATATCTGTCGCGTATTAGCCTATGAGCCGTTGAGCACTACATTACACAGCGTAAACTCTTTGCCTTCGTAAGACGTAACCGATCTAGTACCTCGTCCACACGGCTGATTTCCGTCTACATAATAGTAAAGCGTTGCAAAATGGGATGAACCCGTCTGACCACCTTGATACCCTATTCCTCTACTGTACGGCATCCCCGCAAGACTAAACTCTCTATTGGCAGCTTCAGGTAGTGGCCGAAGGAATTCCTTAAGCGCCTCATTAACCGAGGGTATTACCACTCCAATAGTTGCCTTATTGGTACCCGTGTACCCGTCTATCACGGCATTCGAAAAACACTTATTTTCGCTGTAGTCAATGGTCGCATCGAAGTCCTCTCCAAGGCAAGTTTGTTCGTATACTCCATTCAAGTGCGTGGACGGATATGTTCCATGTGCAGCGAAGTAGAGGTGCATCGCCTTCTCATATGCATCCATTGCAGCCAGAAACGTTGTGTTCTTCGCTTGCGATTGAATGCCGTTATACGCAACGACCGTTACTGTAGCTAAAATAGCGATAACCACCACGACAATAAGTAGCTCAACAATTGTAAACCCTGTTTGTTTTCGTTCCCACACGCTTTTCATTACCGTTAGTGTATCACGATTAAGGCTATGGGGCGACCGTTGAGCTGGCAATGAAATAACAAAATAGCACTGCGATAAGTGCAAGAATAAGCGCCGGCGACAATGCAAGCTTCATAGATTTTCGAAATAACAGCAGGCCAAAAAATGAACACGCGAGCGCAATAATAGGAAGCCCAATCATAAAGCCGAAGGCCGTTCGATAGGTCGCCCCTGAAGTGTCGCCGAGCAGCCATGGCCAAAGCACCCATACAACAAGCGGAACAAGACTAAAACCATACGCTACACTCACCAATACAATACGACTTACGGGTGTAAGTGTGCGCGTAGGGGGTGTGGGCGTTTCATTC
The DNA here is from genome assembly GCA_050730895.1 of Candidatus Microsaccharimonas sp. Lineage (GTDB taxonomy): Bacteria > Patescibacteriota > Saccharimonadia > Saccharimonadales > Saccharimonadaceae > Microsaccharimonas. Next base: position 20,816 of record JBOHNV010000015.1, on the reverse strand, counting down.
ATACTATCTTCTAGTATAGCCCAATAAAGAGTTGCTCTCTACCCGAGCTCTTCTTCGTCGCTACTACTACCGCCAAATACTTCATCGAGGCTCGATACGAGCACATCACGCGGGCGGGCACCATCGGCGGCGCCAATAATCCCCTGTTCTTCCATTTCTTCCATAAGGCGAGCAGCACGAGCGTAGCCTACGCGGAGGCGGCGCTGGAGCAAGCTGGCCGAAGCCTTGCCGCTGTCGATGACAACACGCACGGCGTCGGTAAACATATCGTCGCGACCGTCGCTATTGCTGTCGAAGTCCATCACCACGCCACCCTTACCATTCAACTGAACAGGCTGGCTAACAACTTCGTCGTTGTACTGTGGTGGTGATTGCAGGCGTAGGTGGTCGGTAATCTTCATGACTTCTTCGTCGGTTACCCAAGCACCCTGAATACGTTTTGGTTTTGGCATCGCGGCAGTCAGCATGAGCATGTCACCCTGACCAAGGAGTTTTTCGGCACCAATTTGGTCCAAAATAGTACGCGAGTCAACTTGTGAAGCAACGGTAAAGGCAATACGAGCCGGAACGTTGGCCTTAATGAGTCCGGTAATAACATCGACTGATGGACGCTGGGTGGCAAGCACCAAGTGGATACCCACAGCACGAGCCTTTTGAGCAAGGCGCACAATCAAGGCTTCAACGTCGCGAGCGGCAACCATCATAAGGTCGGCAAGCTCGTCGATGACAATCACAATGTATGGCATGGCGCCATTTTCGTGTTGCTGCTCGTGGCCTTCTTCGTCCTGAACAACAATTTTAGTCTTTCCACTCTGAACCATACCGTTGTACGTTTTAATGTCACGAACTTTGTGTTCAGCGAGCAATTTGTAGCGTCGCTCCATCTCGTTCACGGCCCACTTAAGAGCACTGATTGTTTTTTCTGGTTCATTAATTACAGGGGTAATAAGGTGCGGAATGTCTTCGTAAGGTGCCATTTCTACTTGCTTAGGGTCAACCAGAATCAGCTTCATTTCGCTTGGGCTATTGCGGTATAGAAGGCTCGAAAGGAGCGTATTGATCATAACCGACTTACCAGAACCAGTTTGACCAGCAATAAGAAGGTGCGGCATTTTGTTCAGCTCACCCACTACGGCGTCGCCGGCAATGTCTTTACCAATAGCAAACCCGAGCGGCTCACTGCTAGCGCCCCACTGTTTACTGGTAAGAATCGAGTGCATACGGACATCGGCTGCCTTGCGGTTTGGCACTTCAATACCCACTGCCTTTTGGCCAGGAATCGGCGCTTCGATACGGAGGCTCTGCGCAGCCAGGTTAAGCGCGATGTTGGTTTCGAGCTGGGTGATTTTTGTAAGCTTGACGCCACTTGGTGGACGAAGCGTATACTGGGTGACCTTTGGACCGATGTTGGCACCTTCCATTTCGACAGAAATGTTAAATTCACCAAGGGTTTCTTTAATAATTTGAGCGTTTTGCTGTACGTCACCTGCGTCGGCTGGAGATTGCTTTTTCTCGAGGAGGTCGAGACCTGGAGATTTCCAGTTAGGGTCGTTAACGGCAACCAAAGCGGCTTGCTCTTCGGCAACTTTATCTTTTTGAACACTATTTCGAAGTGAATTAAGGTGAGCACCCTTTTTACTCTTTTCTTCGGCAGGGTCGAGTGTTGAAACACCAGCATTGACCGTAAAGTCAGCCATAGCGGCCTTGCCCTTCTTTGGTGCGTCTACTGTAGCAGCGTTACGCATCACCTTCACGTTTTCTTCTTGTTCACTGGCATCGCGACGGGTCATGCCCCAAAGCTTACTAATAACCGCAAACGGTGAGGTGCGGGTAATAAAGAGCGCGGTAAGAAGAATAAGGATGACGTAGATAAAGGCCGCAAGACCTGGTTCAACGAGCATGAGCATGCCGCTATTCACGGTATCCCCTACGAATCCACCAGTAGTTTTGCCGGCATCATTTTTAAGCAGACCGAACAAGCCGGCAACCCAGACGAGTTCGACGGCAGTAGCCAGTTTCATAACAAATGGAATACGGTTTTCTTCGGCGCGGAAGATTTCAACAGCTACATAAATAAAGACGACCGGCACCACGTACACGCCATACCCAATGGTTGCCATAGTGGCCATATTAAGCCAGTCGAGAACTGGGCCGCCGAGGCCAAACCAACCAAGGATAATAAGCAACGAGAAGACAATTAAAAGAACGGCACCGGTTTGCGCCCAAAAACCCTCTGGGAGGATGTGTTGCGGAGCCTCGTTAACTACCTTTTTACGGGAGTTGGAGCGTTTTGCTGGTCGTTTTTTCTTTTTTGCCATAACTGTTTTGTATTATACGGGGTTAAGCCCCTTATGTCATATCTTTATTGTAGCATATTTTACCACGATTTGCAAGAGGCTTATGGTTTGTAAGTGGCGTCGGCGTACAACATTGCCTACACTTTCAGCAAGCTGTAACCATTACGTCCTCGGCGTCGAATTTTTTCTCACAAGTAAAACTCCGCTCTTGTAGGGCGGAGTTTTACTTTTATTGTCATAGAGAACTTGGTGGTATTAAAATCCGCGTCCGTCTTGCTTAGCCTTTGGCTCAACAGTTTCGGTATCAGGCACTACAGGTGCCGGAAACTTCTTTGGTGCTGCGCGCTTGTATGGCGCTTCGGCTGGTTGGCCGATTTGACCAATTTGATTAGAGCGTGCAGGCTGCGCTGCAGGGGCTGGACGGTCGGCGCTGCTTGATTGTGCGTCGCTAGACTGATCGCCGCTTACTGCCTGTGCGTGCTGTTGGCGTGGGCCACGGTTGTTCTGGCGGTTGTCTTGGCCACCATTGTTACCTTGGCTACCCCCACGGTTACCATTGTTTGGGCGACGACCTTCGTTGCCACCTTCACCACCACCTGACTTACCGCCACCACCGATTTCGTTAATCACTGGGATAACAATTGGGGTGCGACGAGTCTGGTCGTACAACACGTGGGTTAGTTCGTCTTTAATTTCCTTCTTTACGACGTCGAGGTCTACCTTGCGGCCGCTAAAGGTGCGGGCAACTTTTTGCTTAAGGTACTGACGAATAATCCCCATGAGTTCTTCGCTATCGCGGAGGTAGATGAACCCACGGCTGATGATGTCGGGGCTGGTCATAAGGCGACCGCTTCCCTTTTGTACGGTAAGTACCACTACGAAGATACCTTCGCTGGCCATGTGGATGCGGTCTTTAAGGACAACCTCTGAAACGATTTCGCCAGAGTCGTCGTACATGACACCACCAACTGGTACACGACCGGCCTTTTTCGCTTGGCCACCGCTAATTTCAACAACGTCACCACTGTCGCAGACAAAAATGTTGTCGCGTGGAATAGCTGCTTCTTTTTCGGCAAGTTCGGCGTTGTGTACGAGCATGTGGAATTCACCGTGAATTGGCATGTAGAACTTAGGGTTCAAGGCATTGATAAGCTTGACGTGGTCGTCGTAGTAACCATGCCCTGAAAGGTGGAGTGGGCCAACACCGGTAAGGTGTGACTTACCGTTTTGGATAACACCACTACCTTCGCGCATCAGACCGTCGATAGTACGAGTAACGTACTTTTCGTTACCAGGAATCGGGTTTGAGCTAAAGACGATTTGGTCAGAGTTCTTAATTTTAATGAACTTGTGTGAACCGTTCGCCATACGGTTAAGCACTGCACTAAACTCACCCTGTGAACCAGTACAAATAATAGTCACCTTATTATCAGGAAGCTTTACGATGTCTTCCATCTTTACGATTACGTCCTTAGGAACGGTAATTGTACCGGTGCGAAGCGCAACTTCGACGTTTTGGATCATGCTGTATCCAGCGAAGGCAACCTTGCGACCGTGCTTCTTAGCTTCGTTAAGAATAATCTGCATACGGTGAATCTGACTACTAAAGGCACTAATGATAAGGCGGCTGTTAGGGAATTTCTCCATAACTTGACCCATACTCGCCTGAATTTCGAACTCACCGTGGGTGTGGGTACCTTCGGACTCACAGTTGGTTGATTCGTTCATGAGCATCGTAATGCCTTCTTTGGTAGCGATTTCAGTAAGACGTTCGAGGTCGAACTTAACGCCGTCAACTGGGTTGTCTTCGAAGCGCCAGTCACCGGTATCTACCAAGACACCTTCTGGGGTGCGAACCACAACAGCAGTTGCGTCTGGAATTGAGTGGTTAACGCGAACGAGTTCAATACTGAAGTTATCGCCAAGGAATACTTGTTCGTGGGCCTCTGGGTCCATAACGTGGTATTCAGGTTCGTAGCCACTGGTGGCTTCGCTCATGTTCTTCTCAACCATAGCGAGGGTGAACTTTGAGCCGTAGATTGGTGCAGGGATTTGGTGAACAAGGTGACGAACCGCACCAATGTGGTCAAGGTGACCGTGGGTAAATACGATGGCACGGATTTTGTGCTTGTTTTCAAGCAAGTACGAAATGTCTGGCACGATGTAGTTGATACCTGGGTAGTCTGAACCTGGGAAAAGGAATCCCATGTCGATGACAATGATGTCGTTATCGTATTCGATCGCCATCATGTTTTTACCAATACCCATTTCGCCGAGCCCACCAATTGGAATCACGCGGAGGCGTGGTGCTGGGTTACGTGGTTGCTTCTTTTGGTCAGCAACGCTAAATTGGCGACCGGCGTAGCCATTATAGATCGATTTGTTGACTGGGATGTTGATAACGTGCTGTGAAGCTCGTGCGTTTACATCGTCGCTGGTGCGGCGTTGAGCACGGAATACTTCTCCCCTACGAGTTTGTGTGTTTGCAAGCACAGTATTGTTTTGCTTTGGGCGTTGGTTGTTACCGTTGCCGTTGTTGCCGCCACTGCGACGTGGTTGTTTTGCAGAGTCGTCTGCTTGTGGAGTGGTGAGTCTTCGTGAACCCATTGTTTAGTATTTCTCCTTTTTGTTAAAAGAGTTCGTGCGGTTACTTTCGTTATTTAAACCGACGAGCCTTTTCTATTTAACATTTAATGATTTCGTAATTAAGTGAGGGGCTCGGACACAATGTTCTGATAGTTTCCCCTTTGAAAGTGGTTTTAGTATAGCAGAGTTAGAGCAACTTCACAAGCCGCGAACCGTGGTGAACCTGGAAATTACACCTGGAAAATAAAACACCACCCCTGTACGCGGGGCTCACCAAATCGCATGATTCGGGAGCCCCGCTAAGGGGTGGTAGGTGCCGTTACGCCGAGGCGAAACGAGCTTCGAGGGTGCTGATGATACGAGTCAGCACCCCCAAACGGTGACGTTTGCACATGGCCGCATGCGTCCCTTCCATGACGTCGAGGGCGACGCGGAGGTCGACCACTTGATCCTCACTGAAAGTGAAGTAGTACGAGGATCCGCCCGGCGGAACCTTTTCGAGGAACTGTTCGGCCAGATGGAACCGATGCAGGCTCGGCTCGGCAGAGCCTGCCAGGTAGTAAACAGCGTCATGCACGAGCCGATGCCGTGCCTTTTCTTGCTGAAGATCAGACGCCTTTGTTGAGCCTTCCTTGAGCTTCCGCTTGATTTCCTCGACGATGACCATCAAGGCCGCTTCGTCAATTTCTTCGTGGTGCACGACTCCCCCTCTCGTTGGTGGTGGTTTTTTGGGAAGTTCCCAAAATGAAGTCGATAATTATATTATACCAAATTTTACGCTAAAAGTCAATTTTAGGGAGCGACTGCAAGGGGTGGTATACTGTGAATATGCAGAACAAAACACTTCTTACAGGTATTAAGCCGACCGGCACTCCGCATGTGGGTAATTTCCTTGGGGCAATTCAGCCTGCCATTGAAATGGTGCACGGTTACGAACACTCGTTTCTTTTTATTGCCGATTACCACGCGCTGAACACCGTTCAGGACGGCGCGCGCTTGCACGACCTCACTCTCTCTATTGCCGCTACGTGGCTTGCCTGTGGCCTCGACCCAAACAAAACAACTCTCTACCGCCAGTCGGCTGTACCAGAGGTATTTGAACTTGAGACGATTATTAACGCCATTACTCCTAAGGGATGGATGAACAAAGCACATGCCTACAAGGCTGCGGTTGATGTGAACACTGAGACTGGCCGCGACCGCGATGAAGGCGTCAGCATGGGGCTCTACACCTACCCTATTCTGATGGCAGCAGACATTTTGCTCTACAGCGCCGATATCGTACCGGTAGGCAAAGACCAACAGCAACACGTCGAGATTGCCCGCGATATTGCGCAGCGCTTTAATCACGCATTTAGCACTGCCGCACTCGTACTTCCTGAGGCCTTTATTCAAGAGGAGCTCGAGGCGGTTCCCGGTGTCGATGGCCGTAAAATGAGCAAAAGCTACGACAATATTATTCCACTATTTGCTACCGCTGAAGAGTGGAAAAAGGTGGTGAACCGTATTCCTACTGATTCGAGCGCCGTTGAGGAACCAAAAAGCACCGATGGTTTGGTTATTTTTGATATCTTCAAGAGTCTCGCTACCTCCGAGCAAACCGCAGCCCTCAAAGCACGCCTTGAAGCAGGCGGCATTGGCTGGGGCGAAGTAAAAGCGCAACTACTTGAGGTACTCGAAGCGCGCTTTGGCCAGTATCGCACCCGCTACGACGAACTTATGGCAAACCCTGCCGAGATCGAACAAATTTTAGCCGAAGGTGCCGAGAAAGCCCGTGTTGTGGCCAGGCAAAAGCTTCAAGAAGTACGGAGCGCTATTGGCGCCAATTAGGCACCTCCTTGTTCACCGAAATTAAAAAGAGTCCGTTCAGGCGGACTCTTTACTTCTCTTTGGCGATTTTAGACGCTCCGAGAAAATCGTCGATAAGAAGCTGTTTATTACCACCATTATAGAGTGCGTACGCCGGGTGATACAGCGGAATAAGCGTCGCCTCGCGGCCGTTCAGGTCGATTTGCTGTGGCCTGCCATGAAGCTCGCTCAGCTCACCGTCGGGTAAGAAGTGCCGCAGACTGTGCTTGCCGAGAGTAATGATAACCTTTGGGTTAATAATTGCTATTTGCTCGTTAAGGTACGGAGAAAACGCCGCTTTTTCTATTTCTGAAGGATCACGATTTCCGGGAGGTCGGTATTTCACGATGTTCGTAATATATACGTCATCTCGTACCATTCCTGCGGCCTCGAGCATAACATTCAAGAACTTACCGGAAGCGCCAACAAATGGCTTCCCTTCGATATCTTCCTTTTTACCTGGTGCCTCACCGATAAAAACAATATCTGCGTTAGGGTCGCCGTCGCCCATAACTAATTGAGACGCCTGCACCCGAAGTTCGGAGCAGACGTCTTTTGCAAGTATCTCTTGAGCGAGTTGGTCAATTCGTTCTTGAGAAGTTTCCATGAATACTCGGCTTTCTACTAAGCTTTCTGTTTTTCCTGGAGGAAGCTACCGAGCGCGTTAGCGTCTTCTTTAGGGTTGTACTTGTCGCGGCTGTCGTTTGACGATTCCCTAAATTTAGTACTTGCGTCAGAGATGTCGTCTTGCACGTCGCGTAATTGATCGCGAAGTGCCTTGTATTCTTCGTACTGTGCACCATATGGGGCGGTGAGTGCGGCAACTTTTTCAGTGATGTCGGCAAGTGAGGTGTATGATTTGCTGAGCGTACTAATGTACGTTTTGTAATTTTCGTTTGGCACGTCTTTTGTGTCACCAAGTTCAGTTGCACATGCGCGGATTGCAGCAACTCGAGCAGCAGCATCTGAGGCGCTCGTGTCACTTATCTCGTTACACGCAGCAATCGCTGGACGAACTACTTCAATAGAGCCAACGAGACCCTCGGCATAGTCGAGGTATGCTTTTAACTTATCGCTAAAAGCGGTGTAATATTCGGCACCCTCGCCCACGCGGACGGCTTTGAGCTGAGAGAGTTCGTCGTTTTCGGTCTTAAGACTCGTGACGGCTTCTTTTAGTTCGGCCAGACTTTCTGCGAACTCTTCATCGGTGTCACCGCGAAAGGCCGAACCACTTAAGCTAAGCGCTTTACTTTCGAGTTGGGTGCTCGCACGACTCACTTCGTTAAACTGCTTTACGGCAGCGGTGTAATCTTCACGGCTAACAGTGGTGAGGAGTAAGTACGCAACAACCCCTACTACAGCCAACAAGATAACGCCACCAATAATACCCGCCAAAACAAAAAGTTTCTTCTTGTTTGGCGCTTGAGGTGCTGGGGTACTTACCGAAGAAGCGGCAAACACAGCGCCAGCTGGAGGGGTGTCGACTGAAGGAGTCTCGCTCGGAACAGAAGTTTCGACAACAGGAGTGTTAGTGGCAGGAGTTTCAGCGGCCGGAGCTTCGAATGGCTCAGGTATGGTTGGCGCTTCTACTGGTTGCTCTGGTGCTGGTGTTTCAGCTGGAAACTCTGAACTCGGCGCGACATCTGATAGTGGTGTCGGCTCTGGCAGAGGCTCGTTTACCGGTGTTGAGTTCGATGGGTCGTTTGGATCGTTTGGATTCATGTACTACTCCCTAAATGAATATACTTAAGCTTCTTTTTAGTATACAGGAGTAAAGTGGGGTATTCAAAACTAAAATATACGTGATTTATTGCTCAGATACTCGTCGAGTGCCATGGCGCGCTGGGTAATATCGACCTCAGCCTGGTGTGTTTGAAGGTTTTTCCTGAAAGTGGCAATAACATCCGACAACTCTTCAACGAGCGCTTCACCTTCACTCACATGACCGGCATCTATTTTTTCGGCAAGCTGACGGTAGATATCGCTGTAGCTAGCGGCCATGGCGTCATAGTCGGCGTCGGGTAGCTGCAGCTCACCTAATGCATCGGCGCAGGCTCGCGCTTCGTTAGTGGCGATAGTCATCCCCTCTTCGCCTGTTGTGCCATCGGGGCAGAGGCGAAGTGCTGGACGGAGCGTTTCAATAGAGGTAATAACCGCTTCGTTGTAGGCTGCATAGGTTTGAAGCTTTTTATCGAACGCTGTGTACACAGCTTTTCCTTCACCGTCTTGCAAAACAGCTTCTTTTGCGAGTGCGGTATTTTCGCCTACAAGTGATTGCAGTGCAGCTTTTACCGTGGCAATATTCTGCTTAAATTGCTCGTCGGTTGCACCAGCGCCGTTAATATTTGCGCCACTTTCAGTGAGCGCAATGTTGGCGTTTTTCACGTTCAAATACTGCGCATGGGCGTCGCGGTATGGCTGCTTGGTTGGGTACACCAACATGGCATACACAAAGAGGACCCCCACGATAACAAGCCCAGCAGCAAGTGCAATTGCAATGATTCGTTTCGTGCGCGTAGTTAAACCGCTTGGCGTACTGATTGGGTCGGTCGAGAGCTGGGAGTTGTCATTCATAGTTGCAGTATAGCACGCGGTTCACTACTAGAGCTGGACGACTTCGCCGCCAAGTTGCTTTTGGAAATGCGTGTCGTGCGAGATGTACAAAATAGCGCCTGTGTAGTTTTGCAGGGCTTGTTCGAGCTCTTCAATACTTGGAAGATCGAGGTGGTTCGTTGGTTCGTCGAGCACCAAGAGCGACGGACTATCAGCCAACATATCAATCAGCTGCAGGCGTGCCTTCTGGCCACCGCTGAGTTGATTCACAGGGATATTTGCATCACCAGCCGTGAACAAATAATCGGCCATGAGCTGGCGTACCTTGGTATCCCCCACCTTTAATCCGCGTGACAAAAAAATGTGTTCAATAGCTTCGGAAAGGGTTTTTTCGAGCATATCGCTACGCGTTTCTTGTTCGTATACACCGACGCGAATTTTCTTATCAACGTCGATAACGCCATCGAAAACTTTTGCGCTAAATGGGGTGTTACCTACAGTAGCGAGCAACGTTTTTATAAGGGTTGTTTTACCCGCACCGTTACGGCCACGGATCTCAACAATTTCGCCTTCACGAATTTGAAACGACACATCTTTAAAGAGTGGTGATTCGCCGTATCCCAGTGAGAGCCCGCTAATATTTACCAATAAACGACCGAAGCCCTCTTCGCCAGTAACGCCACTAAGGCGAATATTTTTAGCTTTAAACTTTTGGTACTGCTCGCCCGTTTTAAGACCCATGTCCTGTACTGATTCGCGGTCGACCCAGAAAGTTGGCTTTTCAGTTTTTTCAAGTCGTGCAAGTTCGTCGCGCGATTGTTGTTCGAGGCGTTTAAAGCGCTGAATAGTGCTTGGATGGCGTGATTTCTCTTTGAAGCGCTGGTATTCAATCACCTTTGCTTTGAGGTTTACAATGCGTCGCTGCGTCAATTCGTACTCGTTCATCATAGAACCAGTAGAAGATGAGTTTTGACGAAGATAATCGCTATAATTTCCCTTGTAGGTAAGGATTTTTTGATCTTTTACCTCTAAAATACGGTCGACTTTTTCAAGTACGTCGCGGTCGTGGGAGATGACAATCATCGCATCGTTCGTGCTGCCCATCCACTGCAAAAATTTATCTTTCGCAACGTAGTCCATATGGTTGGTTGGCTCGTCGATCAGCGCAAGCTGCGTATTTGAAAGCATTACTTTTGCAACTTCGATAAGACGCTTTTGGCCACCAGAAAGTTGTCCGAGCGTATCGTTCATGCGACTCCCTAGCTGGAACGAATCGAGTACTTTCTCGACTTCATTTTCAATCGTGTAATAGCCAAGGTTATCGAATTGCTCAAGCGCCTCACTGTATTCATTAATAAGGTGCATTTTGTCGCCCATAATGAGCGGGTGGTTATCGAGAATATGCTTCAACTTAGTGTATTTCGGTAGGTCTTGCAGAATATACTCAAGTACCGGCATGTCGTCGAAGCCGTGGTGCTCTTGGCGCGTTGCCACCATGTGCACGCCCTTACCAAGCTGTAGTTCACCCTGAAAGTCAGTATCTTCACCAGCCAGAATACGAAAAAGAGTCGTCTTGCCTTCTCCGTTGCGGCCAATCAGGCCAACTTTTTCACCATCATCAACAAAAAACGAGGTATCTTTAAATAGGCTTTTGTCGCCAAATGATTTTTCGTTAATAGTTGCGGTGATGATCATACAGTGTTCTATTATACCTCAAGGAGTGAGAGAAACCGTCTTTACGTGTTTTTCCGAGCGACGCAGAGGCATTTCAGTGCCTTAATTGATACACGCAGGCATAAGCATAACCTCCTTGACAAATTAATAAAAATCTGCTACTATAAATGTATACACGTTTCAATACAAAAATAACTAAAAACTAACAATAAGAAAAATGCTACCACTTCAAATCCTTTATATTACTTCTGGGTTCATTGCGCTAAGTGCCGGTGGTTTTCAGCTCTCAAAACTTCTAAAAAAGAAGAACTCTGACGAGTTTAACCTTGGCACCTGGCTTATGTGGACCGGCACACAAGGCGTGAGTGCCGCCTACGCCATTTCGCTTGGCGATATACTTTTGGTGTTCACCAGCGTTGCCTGGGTAACGTTTTACCTTATGATGTCGGTGTTGATTATCCGTTTTAGCTCGTCGCACTACACCCTGTTTAAGTCGGTTAGGCCGTACAATAAGGCCCATGATGCTCCAATGCCACTACCGATCGAGATTGCACCTGATAGTGCCGCTCAGCTTGAACTCGCTACCGAGTCAGCAAAATAGCAATACTTGCTTATTTTCAATTTTTATGATATAATAAACTAGTTACTATCCTCGTTACATCGGCGGTACGTACATCCACAATCCGACCCCTCTTAAGGAATACTCATGAACGAATTAGCCGGCGACCTGGCCGGACTTCGCTTTGAAATAATGGTGGGAGGGTATCGCCCTCCTTTCGACAACGCAACAAAGGCCACTCGCAAAGAACTCGCCGACTATTTCGGCATCGAACACGGTGGACGGCGTGAACTGCGCCGGCGCCTGAAGCTCGTCGAGAAGCACCTACCGTACAGCTACGCGCTCGAAGCCGCCTTCTGGGTTCTGGCACTCGACGAGTGGCCCCACCGGACCACGCCCGAAGAACGCCTCAACCTCCTGCTGGACAGTCGAGGCAAGAAGCGCTGGAATGCGGACGATCCCAGCGACTACAATCACCTTTACCAGCGAGTCGCTGATGGTATTTACGCGATTTGCGTCGCGTACGACCCGGTGATGAAGCTCGAGGGCCTCCCCAGTGCTGGTGTCCAGTACGTGAGGTGATGATTTCTCGAGACCCCTTGAGTGTACAGGGTTGGATTTGGGCCACGACATAGCGTCGTGGGCCTTTTCCTTTTTCAAAATAAAATACCCCGCTTTGATGCGGGGTATTTTGTGTGTTCTTGCGGTGGTCGCAGCGCTACTTTATTCGCGGTTTGCTTCCTTGATTGAAAGACTCAGGCGTCCGCGCTCGTCGATACCAACAAGCTTTACCTTCACCATTTGACCTTCGGTGAGAACATCCTCAACTCTTTCGACGCGTTCGTCTGAAAGTTGTGAGATGTGCACCATGCCATCGGTGCCAGGGAGAATGTTTACGAATGCACCAAACTCTTTAATAGTGACCACTTGGCCTTCGTAGATCTTGCCTACTTCTGGCTCGGTAGTAAGCCCCTTAATCCATTCGATGGCGCGGGCAATACCGTCGGCATCAGAGCCGGCAACCGTAATAAGGCCGTCTTCTTTGATGTCGATTTCGGCACCGGTTTCAGAGGTAATCTTGTTGATGACTTCTCCACCCTTACCAATCACCGCACCGATCTTCTCTGGGTTGATCTTGATCTTTTCGATACGTGGCGCAAACGGACTGAGCTCGGCGCGTGGCTCGGCAAGTGTCGCGACCATGCTTTCGATAATGTGTGCGCGGCCCTTTTTAGCAGTCATGAGTGCTTCGCGGAGAATTTCAACTGGAAGCCCATGAACCTTCATGTCCATTTGAAGCGCAGTAATACCCTTTGTGGTACCAGCAGACTTAAAGTCCATGTCACCCGCAAAGTCCTCGGCGTCAGCAATGTCGCTAAGGATATTAGCGGTGTCGCCGTCCATAATGAGGCCCATTGCAATACCACCTACTGGTGCCTTAAGTGGCACACCGGCGTCCATTAGCGCAAGACAGCTTGAACACGTTGCAGCCATTGAGGTTGAACCGTTTTGGCTCATGATTTCGGTCACGCTGCGGATAGCGTACGGGAAGTCTTCGACGTCTGGAAGCACTGGAATAAGCGCACGCTCAGCAAGGTAGCCGTGGCCGATTTCGCGGCGTCCAGGTGAACCAAGGCGTTGTACTTCACCAACGGTGTAGCCTGGGGCGTTGTAGTGGTGCATGTAGCGACGTTCGCCGTCGTTAATTTCCATAGTGTCTACCATTTGTGCGTAGCTGAGTGGTGCCAGGGTAACAATATTAAGCCCCTGGGTAACACCGCGAGTAAAGATGGCTGAACCGTGCACGCGTGGCAAAATGCCTACTTCGCTTGAAAGCGGGCGGATTTCGTCGAAACTGCGACCGTCTGGACGGATCTTGTGCTCAACAATACCTTGGCGAACATCTTTATGGAGTGCGCTTGTAAAGGCTTCGTCGTACTTGTCGCGCGGGTAGGTAATGAACGCTTCACCCTGCTCTTCGGCAAGCTTTGCAGCCATGTCTTCGTGGAAGGCCCAACGAAGTTGGTTCACCATCTCGTTGCGTTCTGGGTATGGCTTGCGGATCGCGTCGCCAAGTTTACCATCTACCCATGCATTGGCAGCTTCTTGGAGTGATTCATCGGGGAGCACAAGCGTGTAAGCCTGCGCAACTGGCGCAACAATTTCGGCAAGTTCACGTTGGAGCTTAATAGCCGGTTGGTAGTGTTCGAATGCCCAGGCGAGTGCGTCGGCAATAACTTCCTCTTCGACTTCGTTTGCACCGGCTTCAACCATAGTAATGCCGCTTTCGATACCCGCAACCACAAGGTCGAGGTCAGAAGCTTCGCGTTCTTCAGGGGTAAGGAATGCTTTGAACTCGCCGTTTACGCGACCAACACGAAGACCAGCAACTGGACCATCGAATGGTGTACCGGTAAGCATGAGTGCGCTTGAAGCGGCGATCATGGCGATAAGGTCTGGGCGGAAGCTTGGGTCGAGACTGAGTACGCTTGCGACAACCTGCACTTCTTGGCGGTACCCCTTAGGGAATAGCGGGCGGATTGGGCGGTCGATAAGTCGACCAATAAGAATTGCTTCGTCGCTTGGGCGGCCTTCGCGCTTAATAAAGCGACTACCGCTAATTTTACCGGCTGCATAAAACTTTTCTTCGTAGTCGATGCTGAGCGGGAAATAGTCGAGCACTACTGGTCGAGTACCAACCTGCGCAGTACCAAGTACCACGGTGTCGCCGTAACGTACTAATACACTACCGGTTGAGCGGAACCCAACGCGGTTAATTTCCAATGTTAATGGACGACCCTCAAATTCGGTCGTTACCGTAATAATGTCCTTGCCATACGGATTGATTGTTGGCATATGGAACCTCCTTCTTTTATAGCCCACTCTTCTTTTTAGCGAGTAAGTAACGGGTACAGAAGTTCGATATTCGAGCTACTCTATCCAGCACTTAGTCGCGTGGGATTACTCTTATTATACCACGAGAGCGTGAGCAGAGAGAGTGCTTGCAAAATGTACATCCAAGATTACGTACGGGTGTCGATATCTTTAATAATTCGATTAGTTGGATATTTTTGCTTTAATTTTCCGTAAATAAATGGTGCAACGACCATGATAATTCCAAGGATGCGGGTTACCCAAAGTAACGATTCGTTTTTAACTTCATACTCTCCGGGGAGGCCGAAAAGTGCCAGCAGGAGCGTTGAATAAGCTGGGTACGACACAAGCTGCGTTGAAGCAGCGTTAATACCTACTACGATGAAAGCCAAAACTACCATGAAGTACAGGCCAATAATAGTGAGTCCTGCACCCTTTTCACCTTTTGACTTCACCAATGACACAAGGCCTCGAATAGTCATTTCTATAGGCGACCACAACGCCGCAACCAAGATACCAGCGGCAATAGAGCCGTACCCAAGAAACAGAATAAGCGCGCTGGCGCCAAGCTTGTTCATGTCGTCTGCATCGAAAACTCCAGAAAGGATCCATGGCGACATGGCAACCAGCATGATAACAGGAAGAAACCAACCGAATAGCACCCTCCCTACTGGGTCGGGCGTGTTTGTTTTTTTATGTTTGGTAGCAAAATAAAGGTGCCGCGTAAGTAGCGCGCTCGCAACAATGATTGCACCCCACGCGACAAACAGAAATGCCGTCGTACGGTTCACTTCGTCACTTGCACCAAAGGGCACAGTCAACCCAAAACCAACGACAGCCGCGACGGCAAGTATACAGACAACAAGGTCGTAAACACGCCCCTGAATAAAGCTTTTTGGCGCAACAGGACCAGAAGTAGTATTAACCATTTCGAGGAATCGCAACAAGGTCGATGTCGAATACGAGGTCACTATTTGCTGGGATGTTTGGTGATGGGCTCGAAGCACCATACGCTTGTTCAGCTGGGATGATAAGGCGGCGTGTACCCCCTACTTTCATACCAGGAACGCCGTGCGTCCAGCCTTTAATAACTTGGTCGAGGCCAAAAGTAATCGCGTCGCCAAAGTCATGGCTGCTTTGGAAAATAATACCGTTTTTTACGAGCGCACCAGTATAGTGTGCCGTGATAGTTGCGCCAGTATTTACTTGTTCACCCGTACCAACTTCGACGTCAATAATTTCGAGTTCTTTTACTGCGTCTTCGCGTGGTTCAAAATTGTGTAGCTTTGTACCTTCGTATGCCATACATGTCTCCTTATGATTTAATGTCTCGTCGTGGGAAAAAACTATACGTAACAATCAGCGCAACGACGATACACGCTATATAGAATACAATATTTCCGAGCTCAATAGTTCCTTTTGCAATTTCAAC
Organism: Candidatus Microsaccharimonas sp.; assembly: GCA_050730895.1. Taxonomy (GTDB): domain Bacteria; phylum Patescibacteriota; class Saccharimonadia; order Saccharimonadales; family Saccharimonadaceae; genus Microsaccharimonas. Next base: position 4,993 of record JBOHNV010000015.1, on the reverse strand, counting down.
CGCTGGGAAATAATTAAAGAATGACAGTACAGCGAATGGCTCAAGCCAGTCGACAGCCTGTGCAAAGGTCGTCAGCAAGAACCCACCTATCGCAACAACAAGCGCAATAATAGTCGTTACCGCTCGCTTACCCGTCACAAGGCCGACAGCAAGAATAACCGTTGCCAGCGCCGCAACCATCAGCCACGCGAGGAGCCCTAACCGCACCAGCACCATTGGGTCGAGCGATTCGTTAATCACTAGCATTCCAAGCATTACTCCTGCGACTGTTCCGAATACGGCAAGACCGGTGATGAGTACCGCTGCAAGCCACTTAGCAGTCGCGATACTACGGCGACTGATTGGCAGCGAAACTATTGTTCGAAGCTGACCTTTATCTTCCTCGGCAACGGTCAACCCAATTGCAAGCAATATCGCCATCACCGCAATAATAATCGAAAGGCGAACGTCAAAAATCTGACTGGCAATATAGTTCGGAAGTTCGTGCCAATCTTGCAGCTCCCCTATTAAGCCCTGTAGAGCTGGTGGCAATGCCGCAAGCATTTCATCGATCTGTCCGCCATTAAACGAGGGGAAAAACGAGGTCATTACAAAGCCGAGGAATGCGAGTCCGAGTACCCAACCAAGAATGAAAAATCGTTTATCACGAAGTGTCTTTAGGAATAGATGAATCATTACGCAGCCCCCTCTTCTTCATACAAATCCTGAAACGCCGCCTCGGCACTGTGGTCATTAACGGTGAAGTCTTGTAGATATGGCAACGAGCTAATCCACTCCTGCAAGCGAAGCGCCTTATCCTTAAATACAAACTGGAGCTCAAACTCGTCGCCGCGCACAGTACGCTCGACTTGCTCAACGGACTTTGGCGGGCTTACCTCTTTTTTGGTAATCACCCGTACCAATTTGCCACCCACTTTTTCTAGCTGCGATGCTGGCATGTCTTTAACCAGCTTTCCGTCCTTGATAAGCAGTACACGCGTACAGACGTCGATAACCTCATTCAGATAGTGTGATGACATAAAGATAGTTGTACCTTTTTGGGCCTGTTCTCGCACCAAATTGAGGAAATGTTGTTGCATAAGTGGGTCGAGGCCGCTACTCGGCTCGTCGAGGATTACCAAATCTGGTTCAGCCATAAAGGCAGCAATAAGCGCGATCTTTTGCTTGTTCCCCCTAGAGAGCGTAGTGAGCTTTTTATCAAGTTGTGGTGAAAAGCGATCTACGAGTGCGGTAAAGGTGTCGGTAGTAAGCGAAGTTTTATACAACTTCGCAATAAACTTAAGGTATTGACGCCCGGTCATACCCTCGAAAAGACTCATGTCACCTGTAGCAAATCCAACACGACGATGGCTCTTATATGCATTCGGCAATGTCACCTTTTCACCAAACAGATGCACCTCACCTTCGGTTGGCTTTTGGAACCCAAGCAGCATGTTAATAGTGGTCGACTTACCAGCGCCGTTCAAGCCGACGAAGCCGACAATCTCCCCCTGCCTCACCGAGAAAGAGGCGTTTGAGACAGCTGACGCACCGCTGTATTTTTTAGTGATGTTTTTTGTTTGAATAATAACAGTCATGGTTATAGTATACCGTTTTATTTTTCTCGGGAAACCACGTCTTGTGCGGCCACACCAGCAGGGCCTTTTTGCTTCTTACCAAATATCGAGGCGAGCACCGGTATACCAATAAGCACGGCAGCAATACCACGGGCCACCCAAAGGAGTGTTTCATTGTCTACACTATAGCTACCTGGAAGCCCAAAAAATGCAGCAATCGCCGCAGGCCACCCCGCCTTGCCAGGAAGATCAATAGTCACCCCGCTTGCCATAATAAAAATGAACGTTGTAATTCCAATAAGATACAAGGCCCCAAGGGCCATAGGAAGTCCTTCTCGTTTCCCCTGTAGAATCGCAAAGATACCACGAAGCAACACCTCAATTGGTGTGAGTACAAACGCAAGAAATAACGCGCCGAGCAGCACTGCCCCAGCAAATAACAAGGAAAGTAGGAAGTACGTCCCTACAGTCCCCGTGCCTTCGGCATTGAACACACCAGCGGCCAACCATGGCGTTAAGATAATAAGCGCCACGAAAGGCAGCGCGAGCGCATAAAGGTAACCAGCTGGCGCCTCGGATTCTCTTTTTTTACCTGTTTCTTTTGCTTCTTTTATCGATTTAGCGAACGGGCGACGCACAATAAGCGCAGTAGCCAGCCCAATAGCGATTGCCGTGCCGAATATTGCATGTCCTACTTCATCTGAATATTCATTCATATCAAATGAAACGCGGAGTGCCAATACAATAATAGCCACAACAGCAATGAGTGCAACGATAAGATCCGGTACGTATTTGCGAAGGAATTCTTTAAAAGTAAGCCGTGTACTGGGTGTCTTGGGCGCTGTTTTTACCATGTACGTAGTATAGCAATAAAAAAAGAACCCCGCTTACTTGCGGAGTCCTAGTTTTGCAACGACAGCTTTGTAAGCTTCGAAGTCTTTTGCCTCTAAGTATTTTAGAAGGCGCTTGCGGCGTCCTACCATCTGCACGAGGCCACGGCGCGCCATGTGGTCATGCTTGTTGACCTTTAGGTGCTCGGTTACCTCTTTAATACGCGTAGTCAATACAGACGCTTGAGCTTGTGGGCTTCCAACGTCAGTTTTGTGCGTTTGCGTCAGGGCGAATGCCTGTGCTTTGTTCTCTGCAGTAATCATCAAGTGTGTACTATAGCAGAGTTTTACATAGTTTTCAAGGGGTGTTTCAGAGGAGGTGGCCTAGGTACTTTCGGTGATTCACTATCTCGGGTCGTCGTCACTCCTTGTTTCGCTTATTGTTGGCTGCGGAACTCGCTTCGCTCAGACAGTCCTCGCCAAGGCAATAGCAAAACAAGTCGCTCGGCGGCCTCGATAGATATCACCGAAAGTACCTAGGCCACCTCCTCTGAAAAGCAACAATGAAACCGCCGTAAGACCTCCTATAGAATCATGATGCTTAAGCATTGACTTTTAACCCGTTACGTGGTATAATTCAGGAGTTATGGAACTTGTGAGGTTTCCTTTGCATCGAGGGTTCTCTGTGCGAAGCATTTTTACTTTTGTTCTAACCGTGGTGATAGCGGTACTATTATGGGCAACCCTCTCGAGTGTGCCCGCCCACGCCCAGGCAACGACTGCGAGCTGGAGCGGCACTGATACGATTCTTTATGACAACCACGGCTACCGTGAGGATGCAGACTTTAAAGACAGCACTAACACCATCCCGAGTGATGCAACGGTATATACAGCACCCCCTCAGACTACAAGCGGCTCGTCAACTGATCAGAAACTACTCGTACTCTACTTTGCGCCCGGCGTCGACCCGCCGACTGCAACCTCAGTACAGTACATAGAATTCGACTACGACAACGGTTCAATTTCAAACGCAGCCAACAAACAATCGATTACCCTTGCAGTCCAAGGCGAATCAGATGGAACCGGCTCTTCATGTTCAGTTGGCGGAATTGGATGGATTATTTGCCCCGTCAGCGTTTTCCTCGCTGAAGCGATGGATAATATCTTCAATATTCTCTCTGAGATGATTAAAGTTCAGCCAGCCGTTCTCGGTGATGAGAACAATAGCATGTACATTGCCTGGAATATTATGCGAACGATCGCCAATATCGCCTTCGTTATCGCCTTCCTTATCATTATCTACTCACAGCTCACAAACATTGCCGTCTCAAATTATGGCCTCAAGCGACTTATCCCTCGCCTGATCATTGCGGCCATCTTAGTAAACCTTTCATACATTGTCACTGCGCTCGCTATCGACGTCTCAAACATCCTTGGATTTGGCGTACAAGATGTCTTTAACGGTATCCGCGAACAAGTCTTCAACATGACAAATGACAATCTTGGGAACTCAGTTGCAACCGAAACCTGGACCGCAGTAACAACAGTGATTCTTGCTGGCGGCGGTACGCTCGCTGGTGGTCTATACTTTGCTGCAGCCGGCGGCCTCTACCTGCTCATTCCATTACTTATTGGACTTGTTTTAACGGTTATCTTCGTAGTTGTAATTCTTGCCGCCCGCCAGGCTATCATTCTTATCTTGGTGATTATTGCTCCGCTCGCTTTTGTTGCCTACCTTCTTCCAAACACCGAGAAGTGGTTCGACAAATGGAAGGATCTATTCATGACAATGCTCATCTTCTTCCCAGCCTTCTCGCTTGTCTTTGGTGGATCGCAACTTGCCGGTCAACTTATCATTCAAAATGCCGGTGACAATATCGTCACCCTCCTCTTTGGTATGGCGGTTCAAATTGCACCACTCGTTATTACTCCGATTATTCTTAAGTTCAGTGGCGGTCTCCTTGGACGCATTGCACAAATTGCCAACGACCCGCGCAAGGGACTTCTGGATCGCAGCAAAAACTGGGCAGAACGCCGTGCCGAGCACGCCAAGCAACAAAATATTGCCCGTGGGCCACGTGCTCGCAATCCTGCCAGCTGGGGTGCGGGAATGGTGCGCGGTAACGACTTCCGACGTCGCCGACTGAGCGACACTACCGATGTCTGGAAACAAGAAGCAACCAACCGCTACGAAGAGACTGGTCAGTATGGCGACATTAATGAGAATAAAACAGCCGCCGACCTTAGAAAAGATCGCATCCACAGTCAGCACGCTGCACATATTGATGCGCTTAAGGTTGCAACCGGTTCTACATTGAATGTTCGCTCAATCGAAGCCGAAGAAGCTAAGGTTTCTGCCGAACGAGCCAGCGCTCAAACTGGCGCCATGACACAAGCGTACCGAGCCGGAGTGTACAACACCCTTAGCAACGAACGTCTTGAGACGCTTCAAAAGAGTATGGCTGAAAATGTTATTCAAACAGCAGCCTGGAAGCAGAGCGAGCAAGAAAGCGACTACCTACAACGACGTAGTATTTCGGAACGCATGCGCACCGACTCAGGTCTACTTGATGTTGCTCAGGGGTATGGTAGCCCAGAGTTCCAGGT
>JBOHNV010000014.1:0-25904 GCA_050730895.1 Candidatus Microsaccharimonas sp. | reverse complement strand
ACTGAGGGGTTCTTTGGTAGTAGCCAGCCTGTAAGCCGGGTTTTGTCGAGGACGACCATCTATCTAGTCATACTATTGCTAGTACAATCAAGCGGGTAGCGGCCAGCGAACGGATCGTTCTTATGTGCTGACCTCCTTGCAGCCGACAGGGTTTACCTTCTCCATATGTCACCATATGACGCTGTGGGCTCTTACCCCACTCATTTCACCCTTACCTCTGGTAGTAAGCCGAGCCTAACGAATTAGACCTTGCGAACACCAGTAACGAGGCGGTATTGTTTCTGTGGCACTTTCCCTAGGGTCACCCCCGGTCGCCGTTAACGACTGTCGTATCCTATGCTGCCCGGACTTTCCTCTTAGTTTGCACCAAGCGGTCGTCTAGCGGGCTACCACACCTATTATAGCAAGAATAAGCGGCTTCTCTGTACTTTTTCGGACGGCTTCGCGCAAGGTTTCAGCAGGGCCTCTGCGCCTGGTTCAACTTTGGCTGCAGGGGTCGCTCAAAAATACAGTGAAACCACTTATTCTTCTAATTTCTTTCCGGCTGCTCTTTTATAAGCATCGAGGGTTTTGTTGACCATACCATCGGCTAATTGATTGAATTGACGATTTACATGCGCAAACGTGACTCTATCGAACTGGGTCATAAGCGTTCGGATTCGCTCGTTAATTGGCCAAAGCTCCCTATTCTTAATTTTATAGAGGCCCTTCATTTGATTCACTACCAGCATACTGTCGACTTTGAAATCAACCTTCCTATAGCCAAGCTCCAGTGCTTTTTCAAGGCCAATACGAACCCCTTGGTATTCGGCCTGGTTATTGGTAGTCACGCCCAAGTACTCACCGCCCTCGGCAATCACTTCCTGGCGGCTATTAAGGATCACGAAACCTGCCGCAGACGGCCCAGGATTGCCCCGCGACCCGCCATCAGAATAGATAGTCACTGCATCTTCTGATGTATTGTTAACATCAGTTAGCTTCGTCTTATCGGCCGTCTTCTCTGTTAATTCTTCTTGTTGAATAATGCCTAGCAACAATTGTGTTAAATCGGTAAGTTCTGATTGTTGTAAGTTTGACGTAGAATGCCATTTATATTTCGAGTAATTTCCGCTCAGCTTCATTGGGTGCCGTTGAGTACTAAGCGTTACTAAATACACTATCACACCGTACTGAATTTCACGGTCGTCGTAGTCAATATAGGTTACGGCGTCAAATAACTGCGAGGACTGAATATGCAAGCCTGCGTCATCATGCAAATAACGACGAAGCGCGTCTTCTGGCTGCTCGCCGTAGCCAAGTTTTCCGCCCGGCAGCTCAAACTTATTCAGAATAGTTTCACGGCCATTATTACGCCGAAGTAATAACACCTTGTTATCTTCGTTAATAATCGCCCGCACAGAGAGTCGCTGCTTCATGCTGTTTAGTTTACCCATGTGATTACACAGTCTTTTTGTATTCGTTGTTCCCGCTGGATCATACCGTCATTGTATCACAAGCCATAAGCACAATAACAGAGTGAAGACTACACCTGCTTAAACCCTTGAATATAAAAATACCCCATTTTGAGAGGTAGAAAGAAGCAACATAAACCCAGGCGCTTGCCCTAGATGGAGATGATATTCCCCGCGTATATGCAAGGTGGATGACCGCAACTCAATTCCACGGAACTGAACCATTAGGTCTTCCTCATCTATGATATCGGAAAATCATGTACACCTAGGGTAGCTTTCCTGGGTACTCTTATTATAACACTAGGAGCGAGCGAAAGGTATGCTGTCGTGCTTACGTTCTAAAAACTAAACTGAAAACAGTAAGGAAGAAATCTATCACCGTGGTCATGTACGCCGACAATAACGAGCCGGCGGCAAGCACTAAAATGAAGACTAAGATTAGACCGAACTGCTCAATGGCACGCATACCGGTGCGAATGAATTCTGGTGCTAAGGCGTACATAACACGTGAGCCGTCCAACGGTGGGATCGGTAGAATGTTGAATACAAAGAACCCAAGGTTCACCGTAATCATCATGGTAAATATCATACCTGCAATTCCGGTAACCGGAGCTCCAACTAGGACCCAAATGCCATACGCAATAAATGCAATTACCAAGTTTGTCAACGGACCGCCGAGCGCAACGAGCGCAGCACCCCAGTCGCCTCCCCGTACTTGATCGGGGCGAAACGGCACTGGTTTTGCACCACCAAAGATAGGGCCGCCCAGAAACAATAGCCCTAACGGCAAGATGATCGAAAGAAATGGATCAATATGCTTGATTGGGTTGAGCGTTAAGCGCCCCTCGCGCCGCGCAGTGTCGTCGCCCAGCCAATAGGCTACAAAGGCGTGCATCGCCTCATGAAGTGTCATCGAGAATAGAATCACCCCGAGCACTACAACTATATTAAGAATAATCTCTGGACCCATTACTTATATAGTATAGCGCACTACCACTTCTCGCGCTTAAATTTTCGCTTATGTTTTGGCTTCCAGCCTTTGCGGCGGTTCTTCTCTTCCGGTTTTGGCTGTCGGCGTGGTTTACCGAGCTTATAGATAAAGTCATCACCCAAGTAGGTCTCGAGCTTTGAAAGCGCAATTACTCGCTGCTTATCTTTACCATCGAGCTGATCAAGTGCCACGATTCCGTTCGCTCGATTGCGTAATTCCTGTTGTACTTGCGTCAACGCAATGTGCGGAACTCGCTTATGGAAGCGCTCCAGGTTAAGTCGCTGGCGTTGTAATTGATCATACGCCCAAGCCGCAAACTCTTTGGCGAATAGCTGGCGGTTCTCGTTGGTGTCTTCAAGGCGTGGCTGCCCAGAGCCTTCTAAGATACGTTTTCCAAACTTTACCTGCTGCTTATCAACCAGGTGACCCTGGCGTGGATCGTAGACAGTTTTACCACGACGCGCCTCAAAGATTCCCGGAGAGACATCGAGTAGTATGTCGGTATTTACTATTGTTACCCCTGTTACAAGGTGGAGTGTTTCGAGTCCACCGCTGCGAAGCGGCACTTGAAGGTCAAATGGAGTACCGGTTACGAGTGTTGGATTTCTAACAACGGAGCTACTCGACAGCTCGCGTTGCTGTCCACTGAAGATATGCTCAACGGTATTGCTGCTTTCATCTACCAGGCTCCAGATTTGGTCAATTTCACCAGCCGTAATACAGCGAAGCAACGAGGCTTCTTCATCGAGTTCGACGGGCGTGAGTGGAATATCGGTTAATGCGAGGTCGCGGTGCAGTCGTTCAATCACCTCTTCTGCTTTATCGATATTCTTAGCAATAATACCCAACTCTTCGTAGTCGAGTTCGGCAATAAGTGGCAAGGCAAGATACACATCGTACTGGGCAATCAGGTCAGACTTCGTTTGCCGTGTGTATTTACGCCAACCGTCGTACCGAGTGCCGCCCTTCGTAATGCCACCCACCTCTTGGATAGCGATAATTGCCGCCAGCTTGGCTTGTACATCTTTAGAGTATTCATCGGCCTCTACTAACATACGGGCATAGTTAGATTCTACCGGGAAACGCTCCATAGCACGTCCCACCCCTGTTACTTCACCTGTTGTCGAAAGTGCACCAAGTGCAATGAGGGTCTTTTTAGCACGAGTAATCGCTCGCTTACTTGGATCGTGGTAGAAATCAAGTGTTTCAATATCGATACCAACGTTCGCCAGACGCAACACCAAGCGGTCGATATGTTTTCGCATAATTTCAGGAATAGCATATTCAGGGCGATCTTTTAATGGAATGCACGGCATAGTATCGTACTGCGCCAAAATATACTCACCCGGCTTGGTTCGCCCAGCCCTACCCGCACGCTGTTTACTGTCGGCCTGTGAAATTTGAGCAATAAATAACCCCTCAACACCGTTACGAACTTCACTTTGGCGTTCGAGGCCACTGTCGATCACGACATCAATGTCATCAATAGTGACACTGGTTTGTGCGATATTGGTTGCAAGAATAATCTTCCCGTTAGGATAATTAATAAACGCCCGTTGCTGCTCTTCGGCTTCGAGCTGGCTATGCAGCGGGACGACTTCTACCTTCGCGGCAGTCGCGCGTGATTCAATCGCATGGGTAACGTCGAGGATTTCAGCCTTACCTGGCAAAAATACCAGCACATTCTTACCGCGGTTTTCGATTTGGGCAAAAATTTCGCTCAATACATCGCGGCCACGACGGTGTGTCACCTCGAAGTGGCGACCCGGGACTTCAATTACTGCCTGAGTACCGAAGAACTCGGCAAGTTTTTGCGCCTCAATAGTCGCACTCATAATAACTACCTTAAAACGAGGATCTTCTTCGCAGCGCTTTTTCGCCCACGCCACCAAGACCTCCATGTTCTCATTCCATTCGTGAACCTCGTCGAGCACCAATACCTGGCGTTCGGTAATACCAATACCAGTAATTTCGCGCACCAATTGGAGCCCATCGGTACAATATAAGATCTTCGTATTCCCGCTATCGTCGCGCTCATGGGCGGTGCGGTACCCAATTATCTCACTCGCATCTTCGGTATTGCGCAGTGACCACTCTTCGCGCACGCGCTCACTAAGGTTGCGCGCCGCCAAAATACGCGGTTGCGTCACAATAACCCGTGTATAGCCGTGCTCCGCTAAGTACTGAGGAATTTGCGTACTCTTCCCCGCTCCTGTTTCGGCGGTAACAATCGTAACCTGGTTCGCATCGACAGCATCGACAATAGTTTGATGAAAGTCTCGTACGGGTAGTTCGTTGAAGGTGTTTATATTGAGTGTCATTTGACCCTATTGTATCACCTACTACCCACCAACCACCAGCTACCCTCACCATTCACCTCGTATCTATTGACTCTCGAGGTGAAAAAAGGTAAAATAGACGCTAGTGTCCTGGTTAATTACAGGAAAGAGAGAATATAATATGACAGCACGATGCGAACTCACCGGTAAAGGAAAGCAATTTGGCAACAACGTTAGCTTCTCTTTGCGTCGCACCAATCGCGTGTTTAAGCCTAATCTTCAAAAGAAGACTTTCATGGTTGATGGTCAAAAGGTCACTATGACCCTTAGCACCAGCGCGATTCGCACGCTTAAGAAGAAGGGCATTCTCGCCTAAACTCCTTACTTACAGCAAAACTCCCGCCGATTGGCGGGTTTTTTGTTGGCTTGAGATATAGTATGTCGCCGAATCGAAAGTACGCCATGCTATTTTCGGACGACCCCTGCAGCCCGAGTTGAATCAGGCGCAAAGGCCCTGATGAAACCCGGCGCGAAGCCGTCTTCGAAAGTAGTGTGGTGTACTTTCAGGTTCGGCGCTAATATTAGCTTCGAGCTAACTTATACACCGTCAATGCAGCCGGGAGTGCTGCGGCACTTTTGAGTTTTAGCTTCGGTGCCTCTTCTGCTGTAACAGCGAGCTCGCCAGTAAAGGTTTCGAGATCGAGCTGCGGTACTTCGTACTTCAATGTCTGGTCGGCATAATGCACCGGAATTACAACTTTTGGTTCAATTTGACGAACAATCGTTGCCGCACCAGTTGCGTCGAGGGTGTATCCACCGCCACCAACGGGAAGAATAAGAACGTCAATGATACCGATCTCTTCGAGTTGGTCTTCGTTGAGCTTTTCGTAAATATTACCAAGGACAGCCGCGCGGATGTCACCGCATTCAATACGGTAGATGGTCGATGCTTTTGGATCTGTTTCGGCGTCGAGGTGACGCTGCGCAGCAATACCGCGAATGTCGAAATCAGCAATACCGTATTCGCCCGGGCCTTCAATAACAAGACGGGCATCTTCAGAATTTACTGCAAAACGCGCTTCAGTAGCGAGTTCTACGGCATCTTTAACCGGAAGGTCTTTAAGTCCAACAACCGAAAGCTTTGGGTCAATAATAAGACTCGCCTTTTTTGACGAAATAATAACACCGTTTCCACCTTTATATTCAACTTCAAACATTTTCTGTCTCCTTACTTACAATTACTGCTCGCCCAGAACATTATCTTTATCTATTGCTACACTGTGCTTGCCGGCGAGTATTTCTGTAATAAACTTATCGCGGACACTGAGCCTGTAGTAGAACTCGTCGTACGGCAGTACCGTGTAGTTGATTTCGCGACCTTCGAGTTTTTCTATCATCGACATAGCCGCTTTCACTTTTTGAGTGGAGGCATTGCCTACCAACAAAACGTCGATTGATGATGTCGAGCCTTTTACCAAGACTCCCGAAAGCACCGCCAAACGAAGCGACGGAATTTCAGCAATAATTGCGCCGTGGCGATCGAGTACGTCGTCGGCACCTGCCGCACCACCCGGCACCGCTGCAATTGGCTCGCCACCAAAAATTGCTCGTAGCGCCGTATAGAATTCGTAGCGCTGATTTACTTGGTAGTACAGCTTATTGTCCGACGTGTCGCTCGTAATAACACCCACTTCCAACATGTTCGAAAGCTCACGACGAACTGAGTTAATTTGCTCTTCAATTAATCGAGTAATTTCACGAACATAGAATGACTGGCCCGGGTGGTTCATAAATAGATGCAAGAGTTTTACTCGCGTTTTGGAACCGAACAATTTATCTATCATATCCCCTATTTCCTTTGTTCACTTTGTTACTTATATAGTACCACGATAGAGGTGTGGGCGCCAAGAATGCGAACAACATAATTTTTAAAGCCGGCTTCAGGCCGGGTTCGATAAGGGCCTCTGCGCCTTATCTCGCTCGGCTTGCAGATGGTGTTTGAAAATTAGTTGCTCACATCGCTTGGCGGCATACTCAACTGCTCATGTATATATGTATATGCATCGTTAAGCTCTGCCCAATGAATGTATGGGTTTCTTTTGAGCCACGTTATTTGGCGCTTGGCCAGCTGCCAGTCGGACGTTATGAATCGCTCCTTAAGCTCGGCTTCGTCGAACTCACCGTCTAAGAATCGCTTCACGAGTCTGTAGATATTGCCGGTCATTGCTTCAGAATCCCAGCCATACTTTTCGCCCAACATTTTCGCTTCTTCGACCATTCCGTTTTCGAATAATTGTTCACTCCGGTGGGCAATCCTGCGCTTCAATTCTTCTCGTTCTGTTGTAATTCCTACAATAATACAATCGTCAATTGGTACGTTTAACCTTTTTCCACTTACGTTTTTTCGTTCAATCGCGCGCATGACATAGCGGCGGTTTTCTGGATTTTCTGGCAGTTCTACGTTGTTGTTCTTACAATACTCTTTTAACTCATCGAGTGTCATTGTTTCTAATGCAACACGCAATTCTGGCTGCGGTGGAGCAAATTCATAGTTAAAAATAAGGCCATCAACATACAGCCCGGTGCCCCCCACTACCATAGGAACTTTACCGCGCTCGCGAATCTCTTGAATCTTCTGCCGTGCGTACTTTTGGAAGTCTGCTGCGGTAAATACATCACCAGGCTCTACCAAGTCCAATCCCCAATGCGGCACTCGCGCTTGTTCTTCCGCACTGGGTTTAGCAGTGCCAATATCCATCCCTTTATAGATGGTTCGCGAGTCTGCACAAATGATTTCACCACCCCACTCCTCGGCAATACGCATAGCTGTAACCGACTTGCCACTCGCCGTTGGACCCACTATAACAATGAGTGGCGCTACAGAGGTAGAATCTGATATATTCGTATTTTGTATAACTTTTTTATTCATTATTTTCTAGTGGTTTCCAGCGTATTTCTTTAAAATTATCGACGATATCATTCGTACAAGTAATACCTTCTGCGGCCAAATGCTCCTGCTGTGTGCGGCGTCCACCATGGTAACCGGCAGCTAGCCCGCCGAACCGATTTACCAGCCGGTGCCATGGCAATTCTGGGTCGCCGTAGTGCGCCATGCCGCCCACAATACGCGCCGCATACGGGTGCCCCGCGAGCGCCGCAAGGTCGCCGTAGGTTGTCACTTTTCCAGCCGGCACTTGCGCCATAAGCCGCTCAACTTTCTTTCGAAATTCGCTCGCGTTCTGCATGGTTATTATATACTTCTTATATAGTCGACCAAACTATCGAATGCGACCTTCTCCTCCCCACTTTGCGTACGGACACTCACTTCGCGCGCCTCTTTGTCCTGTCCGCCAATAATCAATTGCACAGGAATCTTTGCTTTCGCGGCTTCGCGGATTTTCTTACCAAGACTTTCGTTTCGATCATCCACCGTAAAACGAAGTTCGTTATAGCGGACCGGCACCATAAGGACCGTGTCGTTCAGTACAGCTTTAATTTCATCAACGTAATCGAGCACGGTATCGTTAATAGTTAAAATACGAATCTGCTCTGGCGCTGCCCATAGCGGGAACCAGCCGGCAGTATGTTCAATAAACACACTCAGGAATCGTTCGATCGAACCAAGGAGTGCACAGTGGATCATCACCGGCTGTGCAGCATTGCCTTCAGTGTCGGTGTACGTAAGACCAAAGCGCTGTGGCTGTACGAAGTCGAGTTGCACAGTAGCAACTTGGTGTTCGCGACCAATTGCATCGGTAGCCATAAAGTCGATTTTTGGACCATAGAATGCTGCCTCGCCGGCTACTTCGAAGAACTCGAGCTCATTTGCAAGCACGGCCTGTTTGAGTTGCGCTTGGGCAGATTCCCATAGCGATATATCACCAAGGTAGCCATCGCCCTCATCGCGGTACGAAAGACGCACACGAAGCTTCATGTCGATTGAGTTATACAGTTCACGAGCCGAAGCAAGCAAGTTATTAATCTCCTGCTCAATTTGGTCGGGCCGCGCAAAGACATGACTATCGTCTTGCGTCAGTGAACGTACACGGTTTAGCCCGCCGAGCTCGCCGGTTTTTTCATCACGATAGTCGGTAGTGGTTTCAAGGAAGCGCACTGGCATGTCTTTATAACTACGTGGTGACGACGCATAAATTTGCGTGTGGTGCGGACAGTTCATTGGCTTCAATGCAAAGTCGTCGCTGGTTTCTTGGCTGGTTACAAGAAAGAGTTCATCACCAAACTTTGCCCAGTGACCTGAAGCTTCATACAAATCTTTCTTGGTAATATGCGGTGTCCAAACTTTCTGGAATCCATAGCGTTGACGAAGCTGGTTAGAGTACTGCGCCACTACGTCGCGAAGCACGGTACCGCGAGGGGTAAATAATGGCAAACCAGCGCCCACAAGTGGCGAGACGGTATACAAATCAAGCTCCTTACCAAGCTTGCGGTGGTCACGGAGCTTCGCCTGCTCAAGGCGCTCAAGATACTCGGCAAGTTCTTCCTGTGTTTCAAAAGCTACACCATACAAACGCTGCATCTGCGCGTTCTTCTCGTTGCCACGCCAGTACGCGCCGGCCACGCGCATGAGCTTAAAGGCACCTACCTCTTTGGTATTCGCAACGTGTGGACCACGACAAAGATCAGTAAACGCGCCGTTTGTATAGAAGGAAACGTTTTCAACGGCAGCATCGCCATTAGTGGCAAGGCCGAGTTCGGCAGTATCGAGGTCTTTTGCAATCGTAGTGCCTGCGCGGCGAAGGTCGTTTAAGAGTTCTTCTTTATACGGCTGGCCGTTTTGTTGCGCCCAAACAATCGCCTCATCGACCGGCATTTCAGACCGCTCAAACTCTTGCGCCTGGTTAATAACGGCACGCATTTCTTTTTCGATCTTTTTAAAATCAGATTCCGAAATTTTCTGTTCGCCAAGGTCAATGTCGTAATAAAATCCGTTTTCTACCACCGGGCCCACGCCAAAACGAGCTTCGGGCCAAAGCTTTTGCACCGCACTGGCGGTAATGTGCGCAAGGCTGTGCCTCATTGCGTGTAGATGTTCGTGGTTGTCGCTCATTGTATCTCCTTTTGCTGCGGCTCGTCGGGCGCGCAAACGTTTTAATTAAAAGAAACATGCAATGTCAGGTTTAATGTATTAAAGCCATTCATTGCATGTCTCGGGTCTAGCCTTTTGGCGCCAGACGGTTCCACCGGACGTTTTACTTGTGAACCCCGTTAACGCACAGGATACCTCCACGAAGCTCAGCGGGTGGTTAGGTCGCGTCATTGCTTACTGCAATTATACCACAGCGAGCCCGCTACCCATCTGTCCATGGTCGCCATCCGCTCCCATAGCCCGGCCCAAATGGAATATACGACAACGGCAAGCTCGACGAAATACTCGAGCACATTGCCGTGTAGCGATTCAACCCTATCCAATTCGTTGCGCCCGTATACTCCATAACGCCACTGCCGTTTGTAATATATAGGAACGTACCGTTTTTCGTTATTGCAGCTACCCCATACTCGTTACCCGAGCTCATGCTATAACAAGTAACGAGGTTGTAGTTCGTTTGCGGATCTACCATGTACAGGCTTTTATTGAAGGATACGTCCAACGCCTCTAAGTCCTCCGCGGAGGCCGGATAGCGGCTATTTACCGCATGAAACATCCCGTACTGCTTCGCGAGGTTCTCGAGCTCCATTTTCACCGCCGTATCGGTCGCCTGCTGCTGAATACCGTCATACGAGACGATTGTAATCGCCGCAAGGATCGCGATCACTACCACAACGATGAGAAGTTCGACGATAGTAAAGCCTGTTTGTTTTTGTGCCCATAGCATATGTCGTTTTCCTAACATTATTTTAATTCGAATTGTACGTTTCGCACGCTTGGTATATTGCCTGTATTGTATGTCCCATAAAATGCCAACATCGACTTCGCTTCCGATGCGTACGACAACGACGGGGTAAATTCTATCTCATGATGCGCCCACTCGTTCGTGACACTTATCGATCGTGTTAGCCCACCATGCCGTGCGAGGCTCCCATTTTGGAAATAAACCGACATCGAGCTCACTCCACTATTAGCCGACTTAATGTCAAAACTCAACACATAGGGCACAAGTCCATACTTGTCGATGTATGGCGCAAGGTCAGTGAACTGCATAAATTCCCTAATACCAGTTTTCTCGGCAGGTGAATAATAACTGAATGCTTTATCTGCTTGAACCGAGACTTCATAAGAAGCATCGGTTACAATCGTATACGCATCTGTCGCTGGAATAATACTCTTATATGTAACTGTTGTAGCGCCGCTCGGGTAGCAAAGACTACCTGTCGCTGGAGTTGGGCAATCCGTAATCGAGCCAGGGAAAGCACCCTTAAGAATCCTGTGCCCTTCGATCTGCTGATTTACATTCCGCACATCACCTGCCACAACCGAACGCTGCGCCTGCTTTGTAATACCGTTATACGAAACAATCGTAATCGCCGCAAGAATAGCAATTACCACGATGACGATAAGCAATTCGACAATAGTAAAGCCTGTTTGTTTTTGCGCCCACGATTTCATTGTATCCATTTAAGCATAGGTACTTACGTGTCGCAATCTAACATCTTGCCACCCCACCTCTATTCTGCTACCATAAATAAAGCCTTCTCGGCGTAAGCACGCGAAACCCACGGGTCCTTAGCTCATTTGGCTAGAGCGCCACATTGACGTTGTGGAGGTGAGAGGTTCGAATCCTCTAGGACCCACCAAATACGAAATATATGAACTCCTTTCACAGGGGTTCATTTTGTTATCCGCACTTTTACCCACACTCCAGCCCAGTTTTCCACTGCGCATTTCCCTCCCCTAAACACTAGACGGAAAAATCGATATATCACGCGTGGTATATACACGTGCAGTATGTTCGCTTGACAATTTATACTGTTTATGCTAATATGTAAGTATGAGTAACACTCAACAGATTAAAACCAACAATACTAACGCTCGTGCACCACAAAAAACCTGGTCATTAGACCAAGTATCTATTGGGTTCGAGTACAACAAAACGCTTCAAGAGATCAAACGAGAAGTCAGGGCACGTACAATTTAGCCCCTTCCAACCTCTTTGCGCATAGGTTCAGTCTGGACAATAAAACCCCTCGTAGTGAGGGGTTTTATATTGATTCACGAGAATTAAGCTGGTGGGACCTGCAGCTGCGGCGGCCAAGAAGCTACGATGCGCGGTATCTGGCGAGCCCAGGAGTTCAGCTGGACGGTTCTTGCCCTAGCGAGGACTGTCTGAGCGCAGCGAGTTCCGCAGCTAGCAACGAACTGTCTAGCTGAATGACAAGGCGCGAGCCAGCGAACCGTGTAGCGTAATTCTTGGTTGCCGTGGCCGCAGGGCACTACCCTAATTTATCGTGATCGTGATCAATATCAAGCTCACTCACTCGAGTGGCTTCGTCCTTCTTAGCACTGCGCTTTAGAGCCTCGCGTGATGCAACGGTTGCCTTCTTGGTAACATCGAACTTTGTGAGGTAGCGGCCAAAGAATAGGCGCGCCTGGGCGTTCAGTGCTGCAAACGATAGGAATCCGATAGCGGTAAGCGGCATGAGCACCCATTGGGCGAGCATAAAGAAGTTACGGCTGCGTTTGTAGCGCTCTGGGCGCGGCGGAAGTAGCTTGAACGAAAGGTACACCATAACGATAAGCCCAAGGAGGGCGATGCGCTGGAAAAGCGAGACGGTGTCGGGAAGCTGGTGCGCTACAACATCACGGTAAGCGTGACTGTTTAGTAGGAGCGGTATCCACCCACCGACGGCGACGATAATCGAGACCGAAGCGGCCGTGACGTAGCCGTCGAGGGCGCGCACAAACCATACAAAGCCTGGCCAAAACGGAACGGTTCGCTTTTTCGTAAAGAGGCGCTCGGCAACATACGGCACGTCTGAAGCGCCGTACATCCAGCGGCGAAGCTGTATAAACTGTGCCTTGAATGACTTTAGGTAGGTGTCATCGAGCACAGCGTCTTGGTACACCGGAATATACACTGGGTGCACCGAATACTTACCATTAAAGTAGAAGTAGCTGCGCCAGAATTGGTGGCCATCCTCTACAACCGTGCGGGTACTCCAGAAATTCATCTCTACCAGTGCATCCATTGGCTGCGAATGCGACGCGAAGTTACGCATAATATGTGGACGCATTGAGCTAATGATATTCCAAAACGTATTACCGGTTGCCATCACGCGCATCGGTGCCGGTACGTCCCAAATATTGTTCAAAAAGAGTGCGATTGGCTGGTAGGCCAAGTGCTTGCGGTCTTCGTTTACAATATATTCATAGGTCATGTAATCAAAGTAAGCGTGATGTGGTCGGTTGTCAGAGTCGAGGGTAGTCACAAGGACATTCTTGTACTCAATTCCTTTTTTGTCGATCCACTGCTGCATCTGCTGAGCAGCGTAGGTAATGTTTCCACCCTTCCCTACCACCTCGTCTGGAAGGTCGCGTGGGTGCTTGACGATCTCGAAGGTCATAAACTTGTCGGCGTACTCTTTTTTGAGGCGCTTTGCAGTTTCTTCAATCTCTTTACCGCCACGCTCTTCGTAGGCCAAGGTAACAATCAGCTTTTTATGATCGTAGGTAGTGCGAGTGAGCGAACGCACGGTTGGTTCAATTACTTCATATGACTCGTTGTAGGCAGCAATAATCACCAGGTTGTACATATCTGATGGCTTAGGATATTCATTTGATTCGTCGGCCGCCATAAGGCGAAGGTTTTCGATGTGACGAACCATGCCGAACCCAGTTGGCTTTTCACCATTGGCGTGCTTTTCATAGTAGTCACCGGGTGTTTCGAGCTCTTTAAGTCGGTGCGCCCAGTTAACGCGCTGTGCGTTCACTAAACGTCGGTGGCCAGTAAGCGTGTGATACACAATACCTACGGCGCGCACTAGCAAGATGATAATGACCAACATAAGGTAAATCGCAGCAAGGAGCGGCGAAATAAGCGAAAGGACAATTAATAAAACAAATGCCCCGTAGCTAATAATTGCCGGGACCATTTCGAAGAAACGATAGAATTTTGTGCGCTTACCAAGTGGTAGCTCGAGCTCTTCAAGATATTTTTTTGACATATTCCCTACTTTATACCGGTGACCATACGTTGATAATCGAAATCGCAGTTATCCAGGCAAAAAGCATAATACCAATACCGAGCCATAAGAACAGTACGGCAAGTGGGTGGCCCTTAGTGATATACACCTTAATAGCAATAGAAATGTGCAGGAATGCTACCAATACTGCAAACCCAATAAAGCTGAGTAGATAGAACCACTGGTCTCGGTACAGGTGGGTTACCCCAAAGGCAGTATAGTGCGTGACAAGCTGCAAGTCGCTTGGACGAACCGTTAGTGCGATGTAAATGATAAATGCGATAGTGAGGAGAATAAGTACACCACTTAGAACGGTCAAATACCGGTTCGTAGTGAGTTCTTTAATTGATTGAATAAAATTATTTTTTAGCATACTTGTATGGAGCCGTTATCCGGGATTGAACCGGAGACCTACGCTTTACGAAAGCGCCGCTCTACCAGCTGAGCTATAACGGCACGGACTCTCGTTGTTACTAAATTAGTATACCACGAGGAGCTGAGTAAAAAGTATACCTGGCAAAACGCCTAACAGAGGTTGCAACAAGCGCTCAAAAATGCTACTATTGTACGAGCTTAAGGCCATAAGCTGCAGCGAAAGCTGCACCCATCTACGTGGGCTCGTAGTGAAGCTGGCCTATCACGCCTCCCTGTCACGGAGGAGATCGCCGGTTCGAATCCGGTCGGGCCCGCCAAGAATGAATCATCACCCAGTAGGGTGGTTTTTTATTTGCTTACGCTTGCCCTATACCCCGTAATTACGTACACTAAATCCGTTACTCCACCGTGGGGTAATTCAGGCACTGCCTGACGAACCTTGAGAGGAGCGGGAATGAATTCTCATAACCATGCGCTCGACAGGCTCCTTCAGGAATGCCTTCCGACAATCCTGATGAGCAGACCCGAGCAATCTCAGCGCGAGACTCCGCTGACACGCTTCAGCCTGAGCGACTACGACGAGTGGCGGCCACAGCTGCCGGCCCTGTTCACGCAGTTGGTCGAGGAGCGTACAAATGGCGCCCAGACAATCCGTGACGGTGCGCACACGCTCGAAATCGGCCGCAGGCTCAACCGGGGTACGTACCTGGTGCGCAGCGCGGCGGCCGACAAGCTGCCGGCCCTGCCGCTAGAGGTCAATAAGGCCTCGACCGTGTTGTTCGAGATCAATCCATATCGATCTCTTCTCGTAGCTGGCTTCTAATGCACTAGCAGAGGATCCCAGCGATGCGCCGAGGATCGGCAATCACCGACGACGGTTTGCCCGTCAAAAACACAGCCCACCAAGGCATCCTCCCCTACTGGGGTCGAGGATGCCTTGGTGGGCATCTTCATTGAAGCTTATTCGCACCACACTGCAAGCAAAAACGAGCTCCTTACGAGCTCGCCTTTTCGTATCGTTCCTGGGCAACAGGCCAGTTGACCACTTTCCACCAGTTTTTTACATATTCATCGCGACGGTTCTTGTAGTCAAGATAGTATGCGTGCTCCCATACATCAAAGCCGAGAATCGGTTCGTCACCACCTTCGCTTAGAAGCGAATCTTGATTTGGCGTGGTGACAATATCGAGGTTTGGCTGCAGCCAGACCCAACCGCTCCCGAATACGCCAACGGCTTTTGCCATAAATTCTTCTTTAAAGGCGTCAAAGCTGCCATATCGATTCACAATCGCCTCGCCCAACGCTCCCTGCGGCTCGCCACCGCCATCGGGTGACATCCAGAGCCAAAACAGGCAGTGGTTATAGTGCCCGCCACCGTTATTACGCACGGCGGTGCGAATTTCTTTTGGCACATCATTCAATTCACGAAGCAGCTGCTCAACACTTTTACTCTGCAACTCGGGATACCCTTCGATTGCCGTGTTCAATTTTTCCACGTATGCCTGGTGGTGCTTGTCGTGGTGCAACTCCATAATTTCGGCGCTGATTGCGCCCTCAAGTGCATTGTAACTGTACTGTAACGCTGGAACGCTAAACATGGGCCCTCCCTATTCTTGGTTCTTAGTTTGCTCGGTTGCCGGAGCATCTGGCTTTTCAAGTGTAATGAATCGTGTCAGTGCGTCGTCTTTTGTGACCTCTGTTATCTGCGCGTCGAACTCGCGAAGTGGAATAAAAATGTATTCAAAGTTTACTTGCGTATCATTACTATCGAGAAGCTTCACGTAGTAGTAGCCGTTACCCGAAGTTGTTTTCACTGCAGGTGAAACTTGGCCTTTTTCGAGCTTAGCTGCGGCTTCGGCAAGACCACCGTCTTGATTTGTTTTTGATACCCAGTTCGCTGGAATGTAGGTAGCAGTGCCCTCTTTTTTGGCGTTGAATGATTCGGCAATAGTTGCAAGATCGGTGTTGCCACCCTTAACGGCCGCAACAACCTGTTTCGAAAGATTCTCGGCGTCAGAGTCGACGGCAAAGGAAACCTTTTGGCGAAGAATCTGGCTCTTCATGGCGTCGCGATATTCACCCGTAGACCAACCGTAGTAATCGCTCACCACTGCGTTGAACGTAGTCTCGGTAACACCCCACTCTTGGCGTTGTAGCTTAAGGCGCTCTTCAATGTCAGCTTCGGTGACTGTAATATCGAGCTCGCGAGCAAGCTTTTCAGCATACGCGTCAGCGATTGCATCATCGAGTGCCTGCGATTTCACGTAGCTAAGCCGGTTCTTGCCGTCTTCGCTCCGTTCATCGATTTGTTCCTTTTCAACAAGATAGTGTGCCGTACTGCGGTACTTCATAAGATAATCGCTGTAACGAACCTGCTGGCCGTCGACAACTGCTACTGGCACCGGCACTACTTTCGTAACGCGATACATAAATTCACTGGTATTCTTGGCAACGTACAAAAGATACCACATAAGGGCAATCAATAATACGAGTCCGATAGCACCAATGATAAGTGCGTTTACCACAAGCTTGTGACGCTGATACTGCACCGGATACTTAAACTTACGGCCACCAGCAAGTACGCGCTCACGATGCTCGGCAAGCGTGTCGGTGGTAATGCGGCCAACTGGTTCTTGTGGCTGCTTTTTTGCGCGTAGTTTAGATACTAATTTCTTCATGTTCCCCTTGTGTTTCAGCTGCCTCGACAACGTCATTTACGGCATCTTGCAGCTTGTTGTATGTCTTCTCTGGATGTTCGACATACCGGATAACGAGATCGCCAACGAAGGTCTGGATGACCATAGTGCCAAAACCGAATAACTCCCCGGTGAATCCAGGTATATTATAGCTTATGTTTTGAATTTTTGATAGACGAAGCTCAACGACATCCTTGCCGAAGAACCCTCGCTGTGTCACCTGTCGAAGGCGTTGATTCGTGACAATATATACCGTAAAGTACCACATCATCCAGTGGTAAAAAAACAGTAGCAGCCCGAGTGATAACCCAATAACGGGCGACCATAAGAGTGCTAAGTTATTTTGCCATATTAATACTGGTAAAGCGCTTATAGCGAATGGGATAAGCAGTAAGTAGAACCCCTTTCGCATAGCAATAATGTGGCGTCGGAACACAAACAGCAGCTCTTCACCAGGGCGCTGCCCTTCAAAATCGAGTTGTTCTGGTGCTTCTTTCTTTTTTGCCATGGCAGATAGCGTGCGTGATTACTCGTTATTACCGTCGAGGTTTACTCGAATTACCACTTGTGATGGCCCGGCATTTTTATCCATCGCCTGGAGCGCTTCGCTCTCGGGATTTTGCTTCATAGCACTGGCGTTCTCGAGTGCGTCGCGATACGGCTTACTAGAAACAGTAATACGAACGTATTCGCCATCGGTCGACTTGTACTGGTACTGTGCTCGCTTCGAGGTAAGCTCTTCAGTTTCTACAGAGGTGAAGCCAGCTGCTTTAATTTTTGCATCGAGATCGGCAACCGTATTACTGACGGTATCTCCATGGATATAGGTTACACTCGAGGCTTTGGTGCGATCTTTATCCCAACTGTAGGCGCGCTTTTGCCCAAAGATATCAGAAGACTGTACTGTGTATTCGTTACCAAGACTCAAGCTGTTATAGACGTCTTTAATCTGGCTCAATCGTTGGTTACTATTGTTCTTTGCAATAGTGTGCGCCGTAAGAAAGCCAATCACGACAACCGTTGTGATTGCAACAACATAAATTCCAATGGTAACAACGTAAAATCGCCACGTTAGCGGGCGTGCCTTTACCTTTTTTGCAGATTGCTTAGAGGTCGGACGTTTTGTAACTGATGCTTTTTTTGTGGTGTGTGTTTTCTTAGAAGTAGCCATGCATCTATAGTAGCATAAGCTATACTATATGTATGAGTGATACACAACTACTTGAAGGTACGGTGCACACGTTACCGAAAGATCTTAAAAAAGCCCTTATCGCTGCCCCTGCGGCCGTTACAGCATGGCAAAGCCTCACCCCACTCGCCCGTAATGAGTGGATTTGCTGGACCACTAATGTAAAACAGGCTTCAACCCGTAAAGATCACGTGAAACGAGTTGTCTCAGAACTCCAAGAAGGCATTCGCCGCCCCTGCTGCTGGCTTGGCTGTATTCACCGCACCGACAAAGCGGTGAGCCCGTCTGTGCAATGGGTACTAAGTAAAAAATCAAAAGCTACGAAATAATTTTGGTACCCCGGGCAGGACTCGAACCTGCAACCTTATCCTTAGGACGGATCTGCTCTTCCAGTTGAGCTACCGAGGCTTGCTTGGTTATTTTAACAGATATAGCACCCCCGAACCACCGTTTATTCTGTTGGAATAATCTTGAGGCGAGGGCTTTCTTTAGTTAAATTAGTAGAGTATTAGATTAAATGAGGCGGCGTTCGCTCACAAATCTTCGTACGACCCCTGCAGCCCGAGCGTTTGATGGGCGTAGAGACCCCATCAAACCCCGGCGCGAAGCCGTCTACGAAGATTTCGTGAGTGTAGCGCCGCCTTGTTTACCTATTGTTACTAAATTAACGAGTAAACTTTTCGTTCAACACACTATAGTCGTATAGTTCAGAATCAGAGAACCAGTAGTCGATCTCTTTTTCTGCGTCGCTTACATCACCAGATGCGTGAATGAGGTTTGGAATCCCCTTCTTTGCTGAGTCGGCAAACCCGAAGCTCATATGTGAGAAGTCACCACGAATCGTTCCTGGGAGTGCTGATTTTGGCTCTGTTGCGCCAACGAGCTTACGCACAAGCGCAACCGCTTCAACACCTTCAAGCACCATAGCAATAACCGGACCACCGAGCATAAGTTCGAGGGTAATGTTAAAGGTCTCTTCGCCGCGGCGAGTCACCATTTTACCAATATCTTCGTAGTGCTTGTACCAGTGCTCGCGATCAGGCTGTACCATCTTGGTACCGACGATCTTCAAACCAACGCGTTCAAAGCGGGTTAAAATTTCACCCACAGCACCACGTTGTAGTGCATCCGGCTTAAATAGTATGAGTGTTTTTTCAACTTCTCCCATGGGATCTCCTGATTGTTATATTTTCTTTATTACTTATATTGTACCAAAAGAATGGTCGCTAAAATGATAGCTAAGCCAATTCGGTACCATCCGAACACAGCAAGTCCGTGCTTCGAGAGGTAGCGCATAAGGAACCCGACTGCAAAAAGGCCGCTAATAAAGGCTGCGAAGTTCGAAAGTGCCAATGTACCGGCATTCGCAACAAGATAGTCGGTATCGGTCAGTAGTACCTTTAGTGTCACTCCAAACATAATTGGAAGCGATGCCAAAAAGCTATACTCGGCAGCTTCAGCCGCGCTCAATCCCATAAGTCGACCGGTAATAATAGTTGAACCAGACCGTGAGGTGCCCGGAATAAGCGCCAGTACTTGTGCACCACCAATAATGAGTGCGCGCCACCACGGTAGCTTTTCGCCGCTCTCTACCGGCGAAAGCTTCGGAAGCTTTTCCAGTATCACCATGACGAACCCAACGATCGCCAGAGTAAACACCACGACAACAGCGCTGGTAAAGAATGCATTGCTGCCAATAAAGTCCGACAAGAAGAAACCAACGATTCCAGCGGGCAATGCAGTCACCACAATATTACCAGCGAGGCGGAAGTTCTTTTTTACGAAAACGTCGGTAATAATTTTCCAAACTTTTTTGCGGAAGAACACCAACAGTGCCAACATGGTACCAATATTAATAAACTCGAGGAAAAGGTGGTCGCCCGCCCCCGATAGGAACGTCTGAGCAATCACTAAGTGACCCGAGCTACTGATCGGGATGAACTCGGTGAGCCCCTGGATGAGCCCTAAAATAACTGATTCTAGCCATTGCCACATTTTATCTATTCTACCCTGATGTGCGATTTTAGGCTATGCTTACTATATGAACATAAGCGCTTCAGACATGAAATACGTCTCCGAATACATCCTCGACTTCATCGAACACCTCGAGGTTGAAGGCGGACGCATGCCAAAAACCGCTGAAAATTATGAATTCTATCTAAACCGTTTTGTTGAGTTTGCCGGTGATATTACTCCGGCGCAGATCACCTCAGAGCTACTCCGTAAGTACCGCCTATGGCTCAACCGCTACAAAACTGCCAACGGCGACGAACTCGCCATGATCACCCAGTCGTACCACCTCATTGCCCTGCGCGGCTTTTTGAAGTACTTCTCGAAGCGCGACATCCCTTCGCTTTCGCCCGACAAAATCGAGCTCCCTAAAACGCACCGCAAGCAAGTTACCTTCCTCCATTACGACGAAGTGCTTCGCCTACTCGAACAAGTCGACACAAACGATGAAAGCGGGCTTCGAGACCGCGCGATTTTAGAGCTCCTCTTCTCGAGCGGACTCCGTGTCTCGGAACTTGTAAATCTTAACCGTGACCACATTAACACGAAGCGCCGCGAATTTATGGTGCGTGGTAAGGGACAAAAAGACCGACCGGTTTTCATTAGCCAAGCCGCCGCCGATCGTGTCGACGCCTACCTTGACGAACGACAAGACACGCTCGCTCCCCTGTTTATTAGTTATAGCCGTAACGTTGAAGCTTCGACGAGTGGCGACTTCCGCCGCCTGACCGCCCGCAGTATTCAACGAATGGTGACAAAATACGCTCGCCTAGCCGGTATTACCAAACACGTCAGCCCGCACACCATGCGTCACAGCTTTGCCACCGACCTTCTCATGAACGGTGCTGACCTTCGTAGTGTGCAGAATATGCTCGGCCACAGTAACATCGCCACCACGCAAATCTACACACACGTTACCGACGCGCACTTAAAAGACGTCTACGAAAAATTCCACAGCGAATCCAGCTAGTTAGTAGTTAGTAATTAGTAGATAGTTGGCCGCAGGAGCGGCGAGCGTGCTAGTGACAGGGAGTATCTGGCGAGCCCTGGAATTTCGTTTGGGTGTTCTTGCCTTAGCGAGGACTGTTTGAGCGTAAGCGAGTTCCGCAGCTAACAATAAACAGCCAAGCGAAATGACAAGGCGCGAACCAGCGAACTCCCTGGCGCAAGTACGCTCGTCGATTACTGCTCCACTCTTACTGCCTTACAGCTAATAGCTACACGTAGCTGGAATCAGCGGTGGCGTATCGATGACGGTAAAGTCTTTACAAAATTCAGTCGTCACGTCTACCGCAGCTTGCGGGTACGGGAACGAGGCATCGGTCATTTCGACCCTGCTCTGCACGCGCCTGAACAAATCATTTGCTCGGCCGGTAGAGTCGATCATTGGCTGTACTCCTTCAAAAAGAACAGGGGTAGCACCGTTAAATAGGCGGACCTCAAAGTGAGTGCCTTTGTAAAATGGCAATAAATGGAGGTAGGCAGTTCGATTGCTCGCGCTACCGCCAACTGGGTTTGGCAAGATGAGTGTTTTTGTACATGAGTAGCCGCCACTCGACACACTACTCTGGCAACGGACCGCAAGCGGACTGCTACTTATGTCGTCTGGGTCTGGACTGTCGGTTGCAGAGTTGGCACGAATATCGTTACCGGTAAATGTCGTTGCTGCGCTCGAACCGTTGTTTGTTGGGTACAAGAAGAGCGTATTCGCATTGCTCTCGCTTGAAGCATTCACACTATCAAAATCTGTGAGCCTAAAGTTTGAAGCATACTGCATTAGCTGCGTGCGCAATACCGGTGGACGTGTTACGGGCCAGCTGCCACTCCCTGTTTGCACGTTCAATGGCAATGCCACACCAGCCGATCGCGCAGGAAGGTTGATAGTTGTCGATGGTGTCGAGAGGTCTTCTTGGCTGTACCAGCTTACACGGACACGGTCAAAACTTCCAACGCCTTTAAGTGGAACGAGTTTTGAGGCACCGTTCGCAAGCTCCCCTTCGACGTTTTCAGTGTTGAGTTGAATGGTCACACAGGTATAGGCTTGGTCGAACACAGCATCACTTGAAGCTGTTTGTTGCACTTTTATCTCACCGGTAGCACCACCAGCACTCGCGCCTTCGTCAGCGGCGCGTACAACGTTGCCAACACGGAGTGCGGTGTTACATTCGTCGGCAGCGGCTTCAAACTGTGCACAAGCCGGAAGCCCCGATGCACAAGCTTGCTGGTAGTACAAAAGTGCTCGCTTTGCGTCTTCGGTACCTGCCTGCGCCGAGTCGAGTGCGCTCTGCGAAAGGTCGTTATTTGTTGCCTGCTGTAAATCACCTATCATCAATCGCAAGAAACTAACGGTGACAATCGTTAATAATAGCATCGCAAAGATCACGACAAAGAGCGATACGGCCCCAGATTGCTTGTTCGTACGCATGTATTTCATTCCCCTTATTAAACCTCACCGCCCGTTCTTACGACAAGGCTAAATTCTTGAACAGTACAGTAATTCAAATCACTTCCAATTTCACTTGGTGTTTTACAAGTAATTGGCGTTGCGCCAAGGTTAATTAACTCCGTGCGCTGTGTCCCGAGCGTAAAGGTAATACGAAATAGTCGCTGGCCGGTTGCAGGATCGTATGATGTGTTGCTTGAGTCCACTTTGATGTTATGGAGCGAAAGCGTCCTGTCACCCTCTCGTAGTAGCTCACGCGCATTTGCTCTATCTGAGGCAAGAAGGTTAGCAACGGCCACCTGCCCGCTGGCGTTTGTGGCGCAGTAGCCCTTGGCGCTGTCAGGCACGCGTACAAAGCGGATTTTCTCGCCAGTGTCCGGTGTGTACTTAGCTAGTCGCGTATTATTCGATTCAATCGCGGCTCCATAATTCCAGATGTAACTACTGGTACCAAGACACAAACGGCCACCAACGGTGGTTGCGCCGTTCTTCACTTCTACAAAGTCACCCGGAAGCTCCACCTTGCCGCTCGCAGCAACAGTGCGACGAATGTCGTCGGCAACCTCTCGCCCGGTCTGATTCACTTCTTTAAGCGTTAGCCCCTTAGTGTAAATGGTGCTAACTTGAATAATTGTCATCGCAATCGCCACTAAAAGCACCGCAATAAACGACATCGCAAGCATCAGCTCAATAATCGTAAACCCTTTTTGTCGATTAGCCACGTGGTTCATACAGCCTCACAATCGTTCCTAATGTTACCGGCACCTTTGACCCCTGGGCCATCCAGCAAGCCCTAATATGGAAATCGATAAAGCCAGCGTTACTTGTTGCACCCGTGGTCGTTGCACTGCGCACCGCTTCTACCCAGAGCCCCCTACTAGCTGTCAAAACGCCTGCAGTATTATATACGAGTTCGGGGTAGATGGTTGCCGGTTGCATAGTTGTCGCATTTGTCACAAGGCGGGCGGTTGATGGATTCACAATAAAGCTTCCTGAAGGTTCGTTCGTCGGGCACGATGTTGCCCCATTGCTCAGTGCCGAGGCGGCTGTCTTTGGGTTCGCCTTGGCGTGTTGAATGATCATAAAGTACTGCTCGGCTGGCGAGGTGGCGGCATCTGAAGTATTGTAGGTTGCTCCACTTTGGTATTCCGATACATATGAAGCATGGAGGAAGCGAAGCGTTTCGGCTTGGCCATCCATTCCTTGGCGCGCGATAGTCGTTTCAAGCGCCCTTCGGGACGCCGAAGTGCCTTGGTTCATAATGGCCAATGACCCTACGACAATGAGGCTGAACACCGTGACCGCAAAAAGCACCTCAATAAGCGTGTCGCCGCGGCGCGCGTTTCGCACTAACATCGCTCCGCTACTCCTAATCCGGCTGCAACGTCGTTTGACCTAACCTCAATAGAACTCGCCCCCGACGCATATGGCGCAATGTATAGCGCATTACTTGGAATAGCGGTCATAGCGGCTGGGTCGAGGCAAATAGTTCGGCCCTGTTGCCCGGGAACAGCAGTACCTGACTGAATCATGGCACGAAGAAACGTTTGAGCCGAGGTTGCGCCTGCTAGCTGCGCTGCATTTGGAACCGTATTCGTACTAAAGGTGTAGGTCTGACCGCTTGCTGGTGAGCGCACAAACAATAGTGCGATCGAGCGAGGCGTTGCTGGAGTTCTTACATCATCGGGGTCACCAGCCCGAGCCCAGGCAATACGCGCGCCCCATTCGAGCTTTTGCTCATCAACACTCGAGGTATCGAGATTGAGGCGATACGCGCTACGTAAAACAGTAATGTCGTTACCATCGTCAGCAACACCTGTGATCTTCGAGGCGACAACGCGATAGGTTGAAATGTCAGTATTGTTAATAATCATGTACTTCCCCACCATTACACAATCGCTCTGTCCAGCAAGAACGCTCCCTGCAGTCACCGTTGCTTGGTCGTTACAACTTAATGTGCTTTCACGGGGGTTTTGAACGTTCACAACGTCGGCGTACTGCTCTTGCAAAAGCGCCTTAAAACTCTCGGTGGCATCGCGGTAGCGCTGCGCGCCAATACTTGCACTCGTGGCAAAAATAATACCTGCCATTAGTGCGCCAGACACCGCCAAAAAAAGCACCGTTTCAATGATTGTAAAGCCAGATGATGCCGTTGATGCCCTGTTGCCCATATCTGGGGTTCATTATAGCATAAGCACTACTGTACTAAACACCGATCGTAAACAGATATGCGTCGAGAATTGGCCAACCAATAAACCAGGCTAAAATAGTGCCCGCAATTAACATTGGACCAAACGGTACGTGCGAGTCTCGTTTGAGTTTTTTGCTTAAAAGAAGCGGGATAACGATTAAACAGCCGATAAAGTTCGCGAGGAAGAGTGCCATAGCCGCAAGCTGCCAGTCTACCAGGATAAGCGCCAGGCCAACCCCAAGCTTTACATCGCCAAAACCAACCCATCTGCCCTGAGAAACGGCGTATAGCACCGCGTAAAGGCCGCTGAGCACCGCCACAGCACCAAAAGCGGTCAATACAGTACCGGTGATGTCTTGTGACTCTGCCGCCGATACACCAACGATACCAAGCCCTATTACCGCCAGGGCAATCGAGAACGAATCGGGAAGCAAGAACCATTTAGTATCGTAGGCAAACAATACCGCCATAACGACACCGGCAGCGAGCCAAAGTATAAAGTGCGCCAGCTGTAACCCGTCGTTAATACCGCCCGGCCAAAACATAAACGATAGCACAAAGAATGCCGCTACCCCGAGCTCCATAAGCAGCTCGAACTTCCCTATAGGGTGTTTACACTTGCGGCACCTCCCCTTTAAACTCAGCCAGCTGATAACCGGGATAAGATCGTACCACTTAAGTTCGTAGCCACAGTGTAAGCACTGCGAACGGTCGCTGAGCGGCCCTTTTCCAAGTAGTTTCTTGAGGTGGGTATACTCTTTGTGGTTGTACCCTTCCTTCTTTTTGTCTGTTTTGTCTTTTTTAATAGCATCGAGCTCACGCGCGCGGAGTCGCCAAACGGTTGCCCCAGCAAAGCTACCTAGGCACAGCCCCGCCAGCACCAAGGCGATATAATATATTGCAATTTCCATAACCATTATCATAGCAGTACCAGGGGTAAAACAAAACCCCGGTCGAACCCGGGGTTTTGTGGTGTATTCATTATACTATTGAGCGTTTTGGCAGAAGAAGCCGCTACCCTCGAGTTTCACACGGACGGCCGCTTGGCGAGCACCGGCTGCAGTTGTACCAATGTTTTCACCGCTACATGCACGGTTTGGTACGTATTGTATTTGACCTTCAGCAGGAGTTGCTGTTGCAG